>JACRBH010000258.1 GCA_016234535.1 Chloroflexota bacterium | reverse complement strand
GATACGCTTCGATCACACGTTCATTCTTCTGAACTTCCGAAGGTGTGCCTTCAGCGATCTTTTCACCGTAATCCAATACGGAGACGCGGTCTGAGATCGCCATCACCACACGCATATGATGCTCGATCAACAAAATGGTCAGGTCAAGCTCCTTGCGCAAGCGCTGGATAAAATTGGTCAGATCGATTGTTTCATTGGGGTTCATACCGGCAGTTGGCTCATCCAAAAGCAGGAGTTTTGGCTTGGATGCGAGCGCACGCGCAATTTCCAAACGCCTCTGCAAACCATAGGAGAGATTTTTTGCGGTCACATTGGCGTCACTGCGGCGAAGGCCCACATATTCAAGCATATCGAGCGCTCTTGCGCGCGCTTCGGCTTCCTCTTTCATGGTTGCCTTGGTGTGCAATACCTGCCCGATCAAATTTGACGTCAGACGGCAGTGCTGGCCGACCAGAACATTTTCCATGGCCGACATGTTCGCAAAAAGGCGGATGTTTTGAAATGTGCGGGCGATACCCAGTGCGGTAATGTTAAACGGGCGCAGCCCGGCCAGGTTCGTTCCATCAAAAGACATTTCACCGCTGGTTGGCGAATAAACGCGGGTGATCGTATTGAAGAAGGTGGTTTTCCCTGCGCCATTCGGGCCGATTACGCTTGCAATCATGCCCTTCTCGATACTGAAATCCACTTTGTTTACGGCTGTCAGGCCGCCGAAGGTCATTGTTATTGCTTTTGCTTCGAAGAATGTCATATCAGCCTCCTATCCTTTTTTCGCTTTATTGTTCATAGGAGTCTCTGCTTCGACAACTGCAACAGGCGCTTCGTCCGGATGCAACTCTGCGCGGACTTGAGCATTTGGAATCAGGCCTTCCGGTCGGACTGCCATCATGATCACCAACGTCAGACCGAACAGAAGGAAACGATATAAGATGGGGTTGGCGTTATCTTTCACTGCCAGTTGAACCACGGGATCACTAATCGAGGGAAGAATGGTGTGTGTCAAAAGTGAGGCGAGGAAATCCTTTAGCGCGGGCAGGAAAAGCCGATCCGCTGTCATAAGCACAAGCCCGCCAACGATCACGCCGTTGATATTGCCAATACCGCCGAGAATGACAACGCACAGAATGATGATGGATGCGCTGAAATCAAATACACTGGGGAAGATGCCCGCGATGTATGCGGCATAGAAAGCGCCTGCAAAACCTGAGAAGGTGGCGCCCAAAGCGAATGCCGCCAATTTTGTTTTTACCGGGTCGATTCCCATTTGCGCAGCAGCGAGTTCATCTTCACGGATTGCCATCCATGCGCGGCCCAATCGGCTATCACGCAGGCGGCGGATGATGAAGACCGAGAGCAGGATGATCGCGATGATCAGGAAGTACCACGTAATTGGATTGCTGGATTGAAATTCACCGATTAATGGCAGGGATGGGCGGCCAATTGGGCTGATCCCTTTTTCGCCAAGGGTGAGGTCAAAATCCTGAACGAATGTGATACAGGATGTTTGTATCTTGAACATTGGCAGGATCCAGCAGGTGAACGGCTCTTTGATCGTCACATCGATCAGGTTTTTGAAGAGCACCGGGACGATCTCACCAAAGCCCAGAGTCACAATGGCAAGATAATCACCTCGTAAGGGCAGGGTGGGGGCGCCAAGCATAAATCCCCATAGGGCGGCCATCACTGCTGCGATCCAGATTACGATCCAAAAGTTGATCTGGATGCCATGGACCGGGGAGGACAACATGCCGGTTGTATATGCGCCGATGGCAAAGAAGGCGGCATAACCAAGATCCAGGAGACCAGCATATCCAACCACAATATTCAAGCCAAGCCCAAGGATAACAAAGATTAACGCAAAAATGATTTGGGCTGTCCAGCGCAGAGCTGTAAGTTTGTCAATGAATGGGAAGGCAACAACAAGAACTGCAAGCAGGATCATTTTCCACTTTTGTTCCTCCTTTTCCGGGAGGCCATGTAATCCGGCTAACAATGTTGTGAAAATAACCGTACCGAGAAAGCCGATCAGGTTGCCGAAGATCATGATATTTATCGGAGCGGGTTGTTTTCCGATGGCATGCTGAACAAAGGTATTCTGGTAAATGCTTAGCACAACAAGAATTGTTCCGGCCACAATGGCCGTTGGAGCCATATCTTTTGCTATTTTAAATGGGTCTTTTCGTTCAAGTCCGCTGCCCAGCCCCATGCCAAGACCGACGCCCATCAAGGAACCGATCACAGCGACTGACCAGCCCCCGAAGAGAAACGTGAGCAGACCGGCGACAATCCCGAAGGTGATACCTGATCTCATAATTTTCATGGAAGCACCTCTTAGGCTTTTTGCCCCGTCTGTTCACCAAGCAAACCGGTGGGACGGAAGAGTAGGATAAGTACAAGTGTTGCGAAAACCAGGGCGTTTGTCCAGCGCGCATTAAGATAACCATCGCTAAAGGACGCGAGCAGCCCGATCAGGAAGCCGCCCAACATTCCACCGGTGATGTTGCCGATACCGCCAAGCACCGCCGCCGTGAAGGATTGCAAGCCTGCGCGGAAGCCCATAAACCACCAGGCGGTATTGTTATATAAACCAGCCATTAATCCCGCCGCGCCTGCCAGCCCTCCGCCGATCAAAAATGTTGCTGTAATAACCCGGTCAATATCGATGCCGAGCATTTTGGCGGCATCACGGTTTTGAGCAGTGGCTCGCATTGCCTTGCCGAGACGGGTGCGTTGAACGAATAGATACAAGCCGGTCATTAAAACAACGGCCAGCACGATTACCAACAAATCTTTAATTGTTAATCGAAGAGCCAGACCGCTGGATGCAAGCAAATTAATATTCCAACCGAGGCTTGCGAAAAGTATGCCGAGCATATCGGGAAATACTTTTTGAGAGGCGCCTCCGGTTGTTCCAAAAGAAGGGACAAGCCATGCCTGTGCCGCCCACATGAGACCAATATTTTCAATAATAAATGACATGCCGATGGCAGAGATCAACGGGGCCAAACGCGGGGCATTGCGAAGCCGTCTATAAGCAAGCCTCTCAATGGTCGCGTTAAGAACGGCGCAGAACACGATAGCAATAATCAGGGCAAAGATGAGGCCTAATACAATTTTGACGGGATCTTTACTTTCCAAAGTGCCCGTTACCGAAAGGACAGTTAATGAGGTGAAAACACCGATCATATACACATCACCATGGGCAAAATTGATCAGCTCGATGATGCCGTATACCATTGTATAACCCAGCGCGATGATTGCGACAATCGCGCCGTTGGAAATTCCAATAATTAAAAATTGAACCAGTTGAAGCGGGTTGGCTTTGATCGCGGCGGCCACCACTGGAATATCCAACCCCACAATTGGACCGAGAAGGAAAACAATATAAAGAACAAGCGTGGCGATGGCGAATCGCCTCCAGTTAAATTTTTTTCTGGTGGTTTCCATGGCACTCCTCTTTTACAGACTCTTCAAAAAGGATGGGGGGCGGCAGTTTTTTATGCCGCCCCCGACTTGCGAGAGAATTAATCTTACTTGAAAGTTCCGACAGCTTCGTACTTGCCGTCCTTAACCTGATAGAAGGTCATATCAGTTAGGGAAGCATCGCCATTGGCATCGAATGACCAGGTGCCAAGAGCGCCGTCAAAATTCTTGATTGCGAACACAGCGCTGTTGATGGCGGCGCGGTCTGTGGGGTCGCCACCCGCGGCGCAGACATCTTCGATGGCCTTGAGGGCCACGTTCATTGTCTCATAGCCATAGACAGCGTAGGGTTCTGTCAAATCACCGAATTTGGCAGTGTAATCTTTTACGAACTGCAAACCAGCGGGGGGCAGTTTATCAAGCGCAACGCCAGCGACGGAGGCATAAACGCCGGCGGAAACATCAGCGCCTGCGCCGTCAATGAAAGCCTGAGTCTGGATGCCATCGGGACCAACATACTTAACGGTCTCGTTGTCGCCCATGATCGCAACTTTATCTTTCAAAAGCTGGGAAGCGTTGTTATCAACAACCATGCCAACGTAGATGGCATCTGGGGGACCACCGGCATTGCTGGTGGATATCTTGGTCATCAAGGCCTTGTAGTCGGCGGCTTTCGGGTCAATGCCTTCGTGTCCAACGACTGTCAATCCGATTTCTTGGGCTGTCGCATCAAACACATCAGCAACACCCTTACCGTAGAGTTCCTGGTCGTCCAGAATATAAACGGTGGTGGCGCCGAGGGATTTCACGAAGTTGGCAGCGACTTTACCTTGAATATCGTCGGCGGCAACAACGCGGGAGTAGGAGCGGACACCGGTCGGGTAGTATGAGTCGGTTACGCCGGGAAGATCTTTATCAGCCTTGGTCAAACCAGGGTTGGTGTTGGCAGGGGAGATCATGGTTAATGGGCCAGCGGCATTCAAGATCGGAATGGACAATTTGGCAGCGCCAGAGTTGAACGTACCGAGGTATGCAATGATCGAGGCATCAGCAGCCGCCTTGTTGGCGTTTTCGGTCTCAACGGCAGGATCCCATTTGCCGAGAGCGGCAGAGGCATCATCCCAGGCTTCATATTCAATGGTGTACTTGCCACCGCAGGCTTTGGAACCGGCCTGTTCGAGGCGCAACTGCATGGCGTTTACGATAGTCTGGGTCTGGGTCAATGAAGAACCAGTCATGGGGAGACTGGAGACGATCTTAAGGGTGGCTCCTGCGCCACCAGTAGCACCGCAAGCCGCAAGTGCCATGCTGGCGATAATGAGCACCGAAAGTACAGCGAAGAAACGCTTAGACATTTTCTTACTCCTCCAAAATATATGTTAGGTGAAATCAATTTCCCGCAATGCGCGGGAGACAACAAACAGCGGACAATGCTTCCTGTGTCAGCCTCACCTCCTTTATGTCAAAATACTTTCATATACAAATAAAGCCCGAAAAACCCGTTCAGTATGGATTTTCGCGGCTTCAACCCAAGGTGCCATTATACAGCCTTTCAATTTTCTTAAGGGGAAATAATAAGTTGATTTTTGCCTCCGGTCAAGTGTTTGTGACTAGACTACTTCCTTCCCAAATGCCATAATTGACCGAGGCAGATAATATTAAAGGCAGTCTTTTCGAATGCCGAATTTGGCAGTGTGTAATGGCAATCAATTTTTTTCGGGAGGCTTGTACAACAATTGTTCGCGGATGCGCAAATCAGTGTTGCGGATTTTCATCGCCAAATCTGCGGCAAGGTTATACATCAAACGGTAGCCCAACTGTGGATAGGTCTCACAAAGCATGATTAGCTTATCGCGTTGTATGACAAGCAGCCGTGTATCTTTTTGTGCCGCACGCGCAGAGGCAGAACGCAGGCCTTCATCCACCAGCGCAACTTCACCAAATGACTGGCCTCTGCGAAGCAAAGCCACTGCCGTTTCCCTTTTTTCTGAATCCCCGGTTGCACCGCGGTTGATCAAAATGTCCACTTCACCCTGTGCGATTACATACAGTTCCTTGCTTCCGCTATTTTCCTGAAAGACAATCTCACCCGCATTGAAAACAACCTCCTGACATAAATTTGCAACCAACTCCAATTGTGTTGGCGTAAATTGATAGAAAATATCGCTTTGCTTTAAAAAATTGACAAGGTTGCTCATAGGGTGAATTCCTTTTCAAGAGTTTAGCATAATCATGGATGAAGTGCAACGAATCTTTTCTACAAGGTGGCGGGGCTTTTCACTAAAAGCATTTATCAGCCCCGCTACGGGTAGGCCTGAATCAGCCAATCAAGCGGATCTATTTGGATGCCATTTGCCCACAACTCCCAATGCAGGTGCGGACCTGTCACACGGCCGGTTCCACCGACCAACCCAATAACCTGCCCCTGTTCAACGAGGTCACCGACCTGCACCTTGAATTCCGATTGATGCCAGAAACCGCTATACACACCCCAGCCATGATCAATGATCGTGGCATTCCCACGCACAGTCAGGAATCCTGCAAAGACCACCTGCCCCGCCGCGGGTGCGCTGATCGGCAGGCCCGTCCCGCCGCCGAAATCAAGCCCGGTGTGGAATCCCTGAACTTGTAAATCTGTTCCCTTCCCAATGTAGGTACGGCGACTGCCATATCTTGAAGTAAAGTAAGTTGAATCGGCATATGCAATCGCAGGCGAAATAAAATCGCCGTTCCAAAATCTTGTTGGAGTTGCTGGCGTTGTGATCTGCATCAGATATTGTAATTCCGGCTCGGTGGCGGCAGGGTCAACGGTAACAGGATCAACATAAAGAAGTGGATCGTCGGGATAATACCCCGAGGTAATCAAAATTGATTGTTCGTAGGATTGTATGCTCCCATCCGCGAGGGTCGCATCCAGACGCAAGGGATATACACCCGGGTTTAACAAAGCATGTACGCCTTGAAGCGCCACTTGTGTTCCATCTTCCATCGCGAAGAAGCGCAGCGGATGATCAACCAGCATACCTCCCAAAGTAACTCCGGGGATGGTCTGCACGATGATGACACCCGTGCCGCCTTGTTTGATGGGGAGGTCCCGTATTTTTGCGCTGACAAAAGCAGAAGGCAGACCGTTTGTGCTTTGCGTGCCATCGCCGCCCGGCGCGAAAAGCGGATCGCCCGGCAGGCTGTCCCATGATCCCTGCAAGTCATTGACTTCTGTAAGGGTCCACACGTCAGTGTTTTGTTTTACAGCCAACTCAAGCAGGGATTCGCCGGCTCTGGTTGAAACACGCGTGCCGTAGGTTGGGCTTTCCTCTTCTGCGGGGACAATCATGCCCACGCCCACATAGAATTGGCTCGGACTCACCACATGGTTCAGCTTCTTGAAAATATCCTGCGATATTTGCGTGCGCCGCATTAAGCTCCGAAATGAATCACCGAAATTGATCACTTCGACATTTAGCACTCCGGTAACGCCTTCAAGTTTTGGGATGATCAACTGCTGCCCCGCATTGAGCTGGTTTGGATCTGTAATGCCGTTGGTTGCCATGAGGTCAGCCAAATTGACGCCGAAGAATTCAGCGATGGATGAAAGACTGTCACCCGCTTTCACAATATAAACAGCCTCATTCGTATTCTGAGCGGAAGCCGGATGATATGAGATTAAAAAGGATGCGAGAAGAAGGATGGTTAATATGGTTCGTTTATACATTCTTGAATTCAACCTTGTCTCCAATTTCGTAATTCCCCCAGCGATCAGGGTGGATCTCCAACGTATATTTTGCGTCTGCTTTGGGGAAGTAGGCGGGTCTCCATGATTTGGCAATGACCTTATCCACAACCGTTTTTTCAGAGTTGATCCAAAAGACAGCGAGATCAAACGGGACGAAGAACATGTGGATGGAAGTGTCGAGGCGTGAATCACGCTTTTCGACGAGGAGCAGCCCCTCGTCAGGCCCGAGGCGGGAACGGAACATCAGTCCGCGTAAGCGGCATAAAAACGAATCGCAATATCCAACGCGCGCAGGTTGTTCAATCGCTTTGCTCAGGTTGTTGATGATGATGGATTGAGTCATGTGATTTCATAAAACATGGCGGCTGTTCAGCCGCCATGTAAAAATTTATGTTAGGACAATGATCTTGGGCCGAGTATTCTTTCAACGCTGTCCATCAGTTCTTGTGGACCGAAGGGCTTGGCAATATAGTCATCCACTTTTGCGATGTGCAAGCCAAGCACCTTGTCTATATTTTGAGCCTTCGCAGTGACGACGATGACAGGGATGCTGCGCGTGGTAACGTCGGCTTTCATTTGTTGGTATACTTCCCAACCGTCCATATCGGGCATCATTAGATCAAGAAGCACAAGGTCGGGAAGCATCTCGCGGACCAGCCGTGCGCCTTCCACTCCACCAGCCGCGCCGTACACATCAAATCCGCGGCGTCCAAGAATGAGCCGGATCAGGTCTATCATCTCTGGCTCATCCTCAATGCAAAGAATTCGCTTGGCAGCTGTATTTTCCATATCTCTCCTGTCGCTCAAAATAAGTTTACCATTAAGCAACAGTACCACAAAGACTCAAAATTCCAACCTCCCATACAGGATCAAAAATGAAAATCATTACCTGGAATGTAAACGGTATTCGCGCTGCGCTCGGCAAAGGCGCATTAGATTGGGCCTTCGCGCAGAAGCCTGACGCATTGTGCCTTCAGGAAGTAAAAGCGCGCCCGGAACAATTGAATGATGAACAGCGCGCGCAATTGAAACTGCCGTTTATCTGGAATCCTGCAGAACGGGCGGGGTATAGCGGTGTGGCGACTTTTTACAAGAAGCAGCCGGACGAGATCGTGATGGGAATGGGCGATAGTCAGTTTGATGTGGAGGGGCGCGTCATTCAGACCGTTGGGGCTGGTTGCCGTCTATTCAATATTTACTTCCCGAATGGGCAGCGCGGCCAGGAGCGCGTTGATTATAAACTCGAGTTCTACGCACATTTGCTGAATCTGTGCGACGCGCTTCATGCAAAAGGGGAAAACATCATCATTACCGGCGATTTCAATACCGCGCACATGCCGATTGACTTGAAGAATCCGAAAGAGAATGCGAAGACTTCAGGCTTTATGCCCGAAGAGCGTGAGTGGGTGCAAAAATTTCTCGATCATGGTTTTGTGGATGTGTATCGCCATTTTTATCCTGATAAAGTCGAATACACCTGGTGGACTTATCGCCTGAATGCGCGTCAACGCGGCATCGGCTGGCGGCTGGATTATTTCCTCGTTTCGGAAAAGCTTGTTCCACGCGTGAGGGATGTGATCATTCACGAAAAGGTGTTGGGCTCGGATCATTGCCCCGTTGAATTGATTTTGAAATAGAAAAATCGTCCCGAAGAATTTCGACTTCGGGACGATTTTTATTTCTGTTTACTCACCTTACGCAAAAAAGTTGGACTGCGGACTTTAGTCCGCGTTTTCGGCAAGAAGCGGACTAAAGTCCGCAGTCCAAACAAAAAAACAGGCTTCTTGAAGAAAACTGCGTAAGGTGAGCTGCTTATATACTTGAAACAGCGCCTTGCTGGAAAAGCGGCCCAAGCAGGTATCTGACCACATCTTCTGCGGAGTAGCTGGTCTTGCCTTCCCGGATGAATTGTCCCGCAGAGACCAAGTCATCACCGGATGTGATGATCGGTTGTTCCACATATCCATCCTTGCGGGTTTGGGGAAAGCCAGCAGTGGACAGCAGGTTGTTGCAAAGACAGGAGCGATTGACAGTATCTTCTTCAACGCCTCCCTTTTTCACGAAATCGTCTACAGGCTCGGCGGCGCAGCGATAGCCAATTGTTCCATTTTCTCTTTTATATAAAATGCGCAGAAAACCAAGATCGCAGATTCGATTACGCGCTTGATAAGCCTCGGGGTCGGAGAGTGTGCCTTCCAACTGGGCAACTTTGAACGGAAAGCCAGTCGGTGAAACTAAGGGACTGGTAAATACTTCAGCCTCTTCATCCAGCACTTTGCGGAGCATGCGTTTCTTCAATTCCGGTTCCATGCCTGATTCATCGCACAGTGAAAATGCCGTTCCGACTTGCACACCTGCCGCGCCAGCCGATAAAGCCGCCTGCACTTGTTGCGGATTTCCGTATCCGCCTGCCAGCCAGAAGGGCAGACCTAATTGTTTCATCTTTTCCAGATCAACAACATCTTTATCGCCGTAGATCGGTTCGCCTTTTTCATTCAAGTTGACTGCGCCGCGCGGAGGGGCATTATGTCCACCAGCCGTTGGGCCTTCGATCACGAAGCCGTCCACCGGGCCTTCGCTTCTTTTGATGAGAGCCTGCGCCAACACCACCGATGAGATGATCGGCAAAAACTTGGGGCGTTTGAGCTTCCCGACAAGTTTGGCAATGCCAGGGAAAATATTCTCCGGGTCAAAGTGGATGCGGTGATCGTCATCTTTTTCCGCGCCATGCACATCCACGCGGTAGGAGACGGGTTCGTGGTTGCTTAATTTATCCAATATTCCGGCAACCTGTGTCGGGATGCCGGCGCCCATCAGCACCACATCCACGCCGGCCAGCATTGCGCCGTAGAGCGATGCCAGATTTGGCATCTGCACTTTTTCCAACAGATTGATGCCGACCAGCCCTGAATGTCCTTCCTTTGCCAGAAAAACTTCAACGTAATTGGCGATTGCTGTGAGTTGGTCAAGGAACTTTTGCGGACGGATACTGTAAGCCACGGGTGTTTTATAGGGCGTTTCGGGTGTTTTTCCACCGGGGGTGTAGTAGCGGTTGATGATATTCTGCACCGGTTCAGGGATCGAAAAGTTTGACAGTGCGCGGCGTACGTTTCCGCTTAGATCGCCGTCCATCAGGCGGCTGGCTAGCACGCGGCTTACGCCTGTCCCTGAGACGACGCCCAACTGCCCCAATTTCGATACGGCTTTGGCAAGCCGCCAATCTGAGATGGCTACTCCCATGCCCCCTTGAATTAGTTTTGGTAGATTCATTGACACTCCAGTTTTGTATATTATTAGCTCACCTTACACAGCCCAGCTTGTAGTGCGACATTTATGTCGCCCATTTTGCGAGACTGCGAAGCGTCTCGCGTTACCGCGTAAGGTGAATTATTAAGCAGAACATCCCACAGGTTGTTGTAATTCAGGCTTGCATCTGCCTGAACCTGCGGGGCGCGAGCAATTAAGGATTTTGATCTGTATGAAACGGCAGTTGTTATTGGTAACCCCGATTTTATTGTTGCGTTTCTCCAACAGTTGACAATATTACTTGCAAAACGGCCGGGGCGGGGAAATTATAAGGCTGGATTAATGTTAATAGTTTTTGCCGGCAGGTTTTCGGTCGAAAAGACCGTATTAGAGAATCATATAAAGTTTCCAAAACACGCGTCGTCTAAAGGATTGGCTTGGTATAATCCAGTCGCAAGTCAAAATTTGGAGGATTCCGTGAATTCCCGTAGTCAATCGTTTTTTGTGTATTTCCTTCTGATCGTAGCTATCGGTGCCATGCTTTTCATGGCCTTTCGTGATAATACCAGTACGGTGAAACCTCTTACCATAAATGAAGTGGCCAAGGCCGTGGAAGATGGTAAGGTTGCTCGAATCATTATCGAGAGCGATGATACTATTACTGTGATTTATACCGATGGAACAGAAGAACAAGGTGTTGAATCTCGTAAAGAGGCTAATGCTACATTGGTGGACCAGCTGATTAGCCTTGGCGTTACGAAAGAGCAACTTACCCCCGACAATGTCATCATCGAAGTCCGCGCTCCATCCGTATGGGGAGGTGTGTTGAGCGGCGCGTTATATCTTCTGCCTGTTCTTTTTATGGGTGGTGTGCTGTGGTTTATTTTCCGCCAGGCACAAGGCAGTAATAACGCGGCCATGTCCTTCGGTAAGAGCCGTGCCCGAATGTTTAGCGGTGAGCATCCTACAGTCACTTTTGCCGATGTGGCCGGTGCGGAAGAGTCGAAGCAGGAGCTGGCTGAGATCGTTGAGTTTCTGAAAGAACCGCAGAAGTTCATTCAGCTTGGCGCGCGTATTCCGAAAGGCGTTTTGCTGGTTGGGCCTCCCGGAACTGGCAAGACCCTTTTAGCAAAGGCTGTTTCCGGCGAAGCCGGTGTGCCTTTCTTCTCGATCTCTGGCTCTGAATTCGTTGAAATGTTCGTGGGCGTGGGCGCGAGCCGCGTGCGCGATCTATTCGATCAGGCCAAGCGACATTCCCCCTGTATTATTTTCGTTGATGAAATCGATGCTGTAGGCCGTCAGCGCGGAGCTGGTCTCGGCGGTTCACATGATGAACGCGAACAGACGCTAAATCAAATGCTCGTGGAAATGGACGGTTTCGATACAGATACAAACGTTATTATCGTTGCCGCAACCAATCGCCCCGATATTCTTGACCCCGCACTCCTGCGCCCCGGTCGATTTGACCGCCGCGTAACGCTCGATCGCCCGGATGTAAAAGGCCGCGAAGCCATTCTCAGGGTACATGTCAAGGGCAAGCCATTGGATACAACGGCAGACCTCGCTACGATTGCGCGCGGCACGCCCGGTTTCGTCGGCGCTGACCTGGAGAACCTGGTTAATGAAAGCGCCATTTTAGCCGCGCGCCGCAACAAGAAATCCATCGGCCAGCCTGAATTGGAAGAGGCCATCGAGCGCGTTGTGATGGGACCTGAACGCAAGTCACGTCTCATTTCTGATGAAGAGAAGCGCATCATTGCCTACCATGAAGCTGGTCATGCGATAGTGGCAAATGCCATCGCTGAAGCGGACCCCGTGCAAAAGGTGACCATCGTTGGCCGTGGACAAGCCGGCGGCGTAACCTGGTTCCGCCCTGATGAAGACCGTATCCTCATGTCTCGCAAGAAGATGCTTGCAACACTGGCAATGGCTCTTGGTGGCCGCGCTGCAGAAGAATTGATCTTTGATGATATTACTTCCGGCGCATCCAATGATATCGAGCAGGTGACTCGCATGGCGCGAGCCATGGTGACCCGCCTCGGCATGAGCCCTGAATTAGGCACGATGACTTATGGACAAAAGGAAGAGATGATTTTCCTTGGCCGCGAGATTTCGGAACAGCGCGATTATTCCGAGGCTGTGGCCGAGCAAATTGACCGTGAAGTCCGCAAGCTCGTGGAGGATGCCTACAAACAGTCCAAGGCTCTCGTTAAGAAATATCGCAAACAATTGGATTTGATTGCCCAGAAACTTCTTGAAGTCGAATCCATCAACCGCGAAGAATTTGAGCAGCTCTTCCCATCGCCTCTCGGCAAGAAGAGCGGCACACCGCAGGTTGCGTAAATACGAAGACAGGTAAACAAAAAAGACACCTCGAATTTTCGAGGTGTCTTTTTTGTTTACCTGTGTACTTGTTTACCCACTACACTTACTTCCCTTCCTTATGCTGCCTTACCAGCTCACGGCGCAGAATCTTTCCAACCGTAGTCTTGGGTAATTCAGTGCGGAATTCATAATGAGTGGGGACTTTATAAGGAGCAAGGTGTTCTTTGCAGAACGCCTTAAGCTCGGCTTCTGTTAAAGTCTCGCCAGGCTTCACCACGATCCACGCCTTGACAGTCTCACCGCGCTGCGGGTCAGGGATGCCGCCGACGCCTACTTCCAAGACTTTGGGGTGATCCATAATGGCCTCTTCCACTTCTCGCGGCCAGACCTGGAATCCACCGGGCTTGATGAGTTCCTTCTTACGGTCAACGATGTAGAAATAGCCGTCTTCATCCATGCGGGCGATGTCGCCGGTGAACAACCATGTCTTGCCATCCTTCATTTGGCGCAGACTGTTGGCTGTTTCGGTGGGCATATTGTGATAGCCCTTCATCACCTGTGGCCCGTTGACAATGATCTCGCCGATCTCACCTTGCGCTAGTTCGGTTTCACCATCATCAAGGCTGACGAGTTTTATATCCACATCGGGCAGAGGCATACCGATCGAGCCAACCTTGTTTTCGCCATCAAGCGGATTGCAATGTGTGGCTGTTGGCGCCTCGGAAAGGCCATAGCCTTCGAATACCTTGCCGCCTGTCAATTTTTCAAACTGTTCCTTGGTTTCACGCATCAGCGGAGCAGACCCGGAGATGCAGGCCTTGATCGAAGAAAGATTATATTTTCCGGCTTTCACATCGGGATGATTATTGATGCCGTTGTATAGGAGCGGCACGCCGGGGAAAATCGTGGCTTTGTATTTGCTGATATTGTCCAACACATCTTTCAGGTCGCGCGCATTCGGAACCATGACCATACTCGCGCCGTTCGCCATTGCGAAATTCATTCCCGCCACCATGCCGTACACATGGAACAACGGGATTCCCATCAACACCACTTCCTTGCCCGGTTCGAGCGAAGGCATCCATGATTTGATCTGGAGCGTATTTGCCACCACATTGCGGTGCATGGCAACCGCGCCTTTTGGCACGCCTGTCGTTCCGCCGGAGTATTGGAAGAGCGCCGTATCGTCAGGCGTTACTGTCACATTCGGTTTTGCAGAGTTCGCATGTTTCGCAAGTAAATCCTTCATCCAAGCATCACCAGCCGCAAGGGTATCAACTCGGTCACCCTCCTTTTTTTCTTTTACGAGCGTGAAGAGCAGGCGCGTGATGGGCGGCAATGTCTCCTTGATATTCGAAACAATGATGCGCTTTAGTTTTGACCTTTCCCGCGCCTTTTTCACCTTATCGTAAAAACGGCTGAGCGTAAACATGATCTCGATGTTCGCATCATTCAATGGCATGATGATCTCATCGACCGGGTATGTTGGATTCACGGCAACCACAGTCCCGCCCGCTTTCAAAATGCCATAATATGCAATTACAAATTGCGGCGTATTCGGCATGAAGATCCCCACCCGGTCGCCCTTCTTTACCCCCATCTCAACGAGAGCGGCAGCCATGTGATCTGTCTGCGCATTCATCTCGCGATATGAAATGACCGCGCCTTTGAATATTGTACAGGCACGGTCAGGATACTTGCGCGCAGCTTCCTCCAAAAAATGAAACAACGGCTCTTTCGGGTAATCAATAGATTGCGGCACACCCTTATCGTAATGTGCCAGCCACGGACGGTTGTTCATAATAGCTCCTCCTTCAGGGTATAAGTGAAGTATATACAATCGAGAATCAAAAGTCAATCAATTGACGAATGGTTTTTTCAATTTCATCAATAACCCCATCCTTGACTCTGAACCACATGATGTTTGGATCGGACTCTTTGAACCAATTCGCCTGCCTGCGGACAAAAACCCGGGTCACGCGTCTCATCTCGACTTTGGCCTGCTCCTCGGTCAACAAACCTTTCACTACGCTGACGCATTCCCGGTACCCAATCGCCGACATGCTTGGCAAAGTGGGGGAGTATCCTTTTTCAAGCAATCCTTTAACCTCATCCACAAATCCGTTTGCGAACATCGCGTCAATGCGCTGGTCCACTCTTTCATACAACTCAGGCCGTGGACGGGTCAATCCGATGGTAACCAAGCTGTATGGCGATTCAACCTGTCCGCGTTGTTCTGAAAATTTCCTGCCCGTTGTCAAAATGACTTCCAGCGCGCGGATCGTTCGCCTCACATTGCGCGCATCGATCTTTGCCGCCGACTCCGGGTCAAGCAATTGCAGCTTGTCGTGTAGCCAGGCCGGGCCAATCTGCTCGTTCATCCTTTCTAATTCATCCCTCATCCTTTTATCTGCCACAACCTCTGGCGGAGTCCAACCTTCAGTCACCGCACGGACATATTGTCCGGTGCCGCCCACCAAAAAGGGAAGTTTGCCGCGCGCATGAATATCCGCGATGATATTCTTTGCCTGCTCCTGAAAGACTGCCAGGCTTAATGTCTCATCTGGATTCACAGTGTCAATTAAATAATGCGGCACACGCGCCAATTCTTCTCGTGACGGCTTGGCTGTGCCAATATCCATGCCGCGATAGAAGAGACGCGAATCGGCAGAGATAATTTCGCCGTTCAATCTTTCAGCGAGTTGAATGGCGAGTTCTGTTTTACCGACAGCAGTCGGCCCGACGATAAGGATGAGGGGAGGTTTGGATCTCATTATGCTGGCTTTGAATCGCTATTTTTCCAGAACGGATTCAGATGGGTTGGCAGGGTTGTAATAGACCGTTACGGTTGAGCCAATGGGATATCTTCCAACCGTTTCCTGTGCCTGTCCCATGACACGCACGTTTATAAATTGCTCACCTGCCTTGATGGTTTGGCTTTGATAGGTTTTTCCGCTCACGGTATATTGATAAACAACGACAGGATATGTGGAATGACTTCGTCCGCTGGTGCGTGATTGCACTGAAGACATAAGTACAGTGCCAGTTGTACTTGCCCATGACTGAGCCGACTGACGATATGCCATGCTTTGCTGATTGCGTTTGTACATGAAATAACCAATCCCACCCAATATAAGAACCGGGATGGTGACAGTGCAGATCACACTTACGATGCCCCCGAAAATTCCAAGGCCTGCAAAAATCCAATTTAAAGTGTCCATAAGATTCTCCTGTAGAAATAAAGTTAGGCAGTTAATAACTCACCTTACGCAGTTTTGTTCGAGAAGCCCGTTTTTTTTTGTTCGGACTGCGGACTTTAGTCCGCGTTTTCGGTAAGAAGCGGACTAAAGTCCGCAGTCCAACTTTTTTGCGTATGGTCAGTCATTGATTTCGCTTTTCATTCCGCTGTGCGATGAATCCGCACAGAGCGGCAAAACCGAGACCGATAAAAATATCGAGCAAAAGAATAGGCGGGTTGAAAATGCTTCGGAATGCGAATCCGCCTTCTTCGAAGAATATCAGCGGGAATCCAGCGCGCGCAATATCGTCGGCGCAGAAACCCATTCCCAGCACGGCTGGCAGGCCGCAGTCAGAGAGGAGATGCGCGGCAAGGATATTCGCCAGGATAAAGATTGAGAGTCCGATTAAAAATCCCTTGAGAAATGAGCGAGAGGCGGTCATATCAAATCGATTTCCTTATTATTAATTGATTGACTTTCTGATAAACTTTAAATATCCATCCATTTTACTGTGTCTCTACAATTCATGAGGGAACAATTATGATCAACTGGCAGGAACTTACCATTGACATGTTCGTCGAGCAATTGCGGACAGCGTATCAACGCACCTATGGCGAAATAGACAGCGATCTTGGGCGTGTCGTGGCATGGTGCGGCCGGCTGGCTTTGGAAAATATCGCCAACTCGGATGCGCTCTATCACGATGTTGATCATACGATCATGGTGTCGCTGGCAGGGCAGGCGATCATCGAAGGCAAGCATTTACGCGAGGGCGGTGTAACACCCCGTGATTGGATGCATTATATGGTTGCGGTGTTATGCCATGATATCGGTTATGTCAAAGGGGTGTGCAGAAATGATGCGAAGGATATGTTTGCCACAGGTGTAGGGGATGAGATGATCTACATTTCTCCGGAAGGCACGGATGTTGCCCTTACACCCCATCATGTCAATCGCAGCAAGCTGTTCGTCAGGGAACGTTTTGGGACCGGGTTGATTCAGGATATGACCAAACAATTGGACGCTGAGTTGATCGCTCACTACATTGAGTTAACTCGTTTTCCCTCCCCTGCAGATGAGATGTATAAGGATACAAAAGGATTTGGCGGGTTGGTGCGCGCCGCAGATTTTATCGGTCAGTTGGGCGACCCTGATTATTTGCGAAAGTCCCCGGCGTTGTTTTATGAATTAGAGGAGTTAGGCTTGAATGAAAAATTCGGATATAAGACCCCGAATGATATCCGCAAAAAATATGCTTCGTTTTACTGGGAGGGGGTTAGCCCATACATTCAAGACGCCCTGCAATATCTGCGCCTGACCGAGGACGGAAAACAATGGATCGCGAATATGCATTCGCATGTATTTGATGCGGAGCATGATACGGTTGAGTAGAAAATGCCTCACTCAATACAGGAGACCCTCATTGACTATAAAATCACAATGCTATTTCTGGATCGTTCTTCTTGCGGTTTTTATCATTACACTGGCGGCTTGTGCTCCAACGATTACGTCCGCGCCAATTGAAACGCCAATTCCAACAGCGATTTTCACATTCGTACCTCCAACAATCATTCCTGCGACGGTAATGCCGACACAAGCACCTCCTCCCATTTTCACGCCCGACGCGATTCAAGTGGAGAGATGGCAAGAATATCAGACAGAATTGGCAAAGGTTGTCCTTTCTTTTAGAAAGGACCTTGGAAACGACCCTGCGATATACAAAGATGCACTATGTGAATGGGATATTTTAGGGCAGTCGGGTCTGGAAGTGTATGTTTATGCAGCGTGTATCATTGCTAAAGGCAATGGGGATATGAGAAGTCTCGCCATAATTTATCTTGAACCAGATGGATCAATTCGACAAGTGAAACTTCCTGAGCCTAAAGAAACAATTAGTTTTGAGCTTGATTATGATCCGTTTCCATTAGATGTACAGGGAAAATTCTGCTACTATTTTGAATTTCCATCCGCTTTCTGCCCTTTAAGCACATATCCACTACCAAGGCTAGATGTACTTTACATGCATCTTAAATATAGACAAACTCATCCGGAGGAACTGCCGCTGGTTGTTCTTTCAACAATACCGACAGCAACTCCAACATCTGTCACTATCATTCCAACGCCGCCAGTCATTTTCATGATTACGCCTGATGAGATTCAAGTGAAAAGATGGATTGAATATCAAACTGCCTTGGCTCAAAAAATGTTTCCGCCAGCTATCAGAGCACAAGGGAAGGTTTTGTGCGAATGGGAAATCTTAGGGCAAACTGATCAGGAAGTATATGTGTGGGCGGTTTGCATGGTACTCCCTGTCGAGGACAGTTATCCTCCAATACTAAATGTGATGTCTTCTATATTTCACCTTGATTCTGATGGAATCATACAAAATATTGAGGTTCCCGATGATAACAACTATTTGGGTGATTTCAAACAAATATTTCCAGGGAAGGTATATATAGATAGTTCAATGGCAGCAAACGAGGAAAGATTAACTTCTCACTTGCGATGGAGGTTTTTACATCCAGAAGACCCCCCTTTAATCGTTCTTTCAGCTATTATACCCACAGCAACTCCAAAGCCGTAAACTTTCTTGCGAAGCGCCTTGTAATAACAAGACCTCCGAGGTTTCAAAAAACCTCGGAGGTCTGCTTTTATGTTACTCTTTTTTTTTCTACCGAATATTTTCCGTAGCCTCATCCAACCTGGCAACTTCTTCTTCAGTCAAGCGCCAGCCTGCGCCGCCGGCATTCTCCTCCGCTTGTTTTGCGTTCTTCGCTCCGGGAATGGGCAGCGCGCCTTTACAGATCAACCAATTCAGCGACACTTGTGTTGTGGTCTTGCCGTTATGGTTCTGTCCGATCTCCTGCAAAAGCTTGATCACAGGTGGGAGCTTCTTGAGCAGTTCCGCGTATTGCGTGCCGCGTATTCCGGGCGGGGGATTCGCAGTCGTATATTTTCCCGAGAGAATCCCTTTTTCGAGCGGGGAATATGCGATCAGGCGGATTCCAAGTTCCTTGCAGCGCGAGAGTGTGCCGTTCCTTTCAACATCACGGGTCAACAGGCTGTAATGCACCTGATTGGATGCCAGTGGAATTCCATGCCGCGCAAGGGTTGTATAAGCGCGTAACATCAGCTTTTCGTCAAAATTGGAAACCCCCACTGTACGCGTCATGCCACGCTTCACACATTCCACCATGCCTTCCATCATCGTTTCCGGGCTGATGGTTGGCATGGGCGAATGAATTTGATAAAGGTCCACCGAGTCCAATCCAAGGCGGTCCAGACTCCCCTTCAACGCGCGCGGAATAAATCCTTTTGTGATTTTCCACGGCCACGGGAAGAACTTTGTCGCCACTAGCACAGGCTGGTCTATTTCTTTTAGGAGCCTGCCAAGTAATCGTTCTGAATAACCCGATCCATAAAGTTCGGCCGTATCCACAAACCGAATTCCGAGGTTGAGCGACACATCAAATGCCTCGCGGATTTCTTTATCTGAGTATTGTTGTCCATATCCCCACACAACACGGTCGCCCCATTGCCACGCACCCAGCCCCAATTCAATCGCATGTAAAAACCTTGTTTCGTTGCTGACTTCGGTCACACTGGCCTCCGGGGAGAATTGGCTGATTTTATCTTAAAAAACCACTTCCACTAAAAATTCAGGTTACAATCAGCCCGCTAAATATTTGGAACTGATGGAACTCGAGACCCTGCACTTTCATCTCCCCCATTTTCTTGGAAGGAGGTCGGGAGGGGGCGGAGTCTGGCGCTCCCTGAGTTCCGGGAGGTTCCCTGTGGTATCTAATTTTAACGCGCGGGATGTAGAACCCGCATCTGACCTAAGCCGACGGCTGGGTCTGCCCTTTTCAAATTTATCTTTGCTGGTGCGTGCTCTGACCCACCGCTCCTACGTCAACGAGCATTCCCAAGCTGTGGAAGATAACGAACGCCTTGAGTTTCTCGGCGACGCAGTGCTGGATTTTACTGTCGGCGCATGGGTATATAACCGTTTTCCCGAAATGCCCGAAGGCGACTTGACCAAATTGCGTTCGGCGCTTGTCCGCAATGAACAGTTGGCGAAGTTTGCCCGCAAGCTGGACTTGGGGCGTGCGCTTCGGCTTGGGCGTGGAGAATCTTCTTCAGGCGGTCAGGATCGTGACAATTTGCTGGGGTCCGCTTTCGAAGCGCTGGTCGGCGCTTTGTATTTAGACTCAGGCCTCAGTGCGGTGGATGCGTTCGTTAATCCAATTTTGGAGGAAGTGCGCGAATCCATGCTGAATGAAATCCACGACCCGAAGAGTCAGTTGCAGGAATGGGCGCAATCACAAAAACTTGGCGCGCCGCGTTACCGTGTAATCGGCACCAGCGGACCCGACCATGCCGTTATATTTGAAATGGTTGTGGAAATTGCGGGTGTGGTAAAAGGAAGCGGCTCAGGCACAAGCAAAAGTTACGCCGAACACGCCGCCGCACAGGATGCGCTGAATAATTTGGGAGTTTTGTAGTTCGTCACACCTGCACTTGCGTGCTGGTGCAAGTGTTGCGAGGGCGTTCTTGTTCTTCGCCCGAAGCAATCCCCTAGTCGAAACGGAGATTGCTTCGTCGAAAAAGCATCCTCCTCGCAATGACATAATCCAAAATTGGAAATCGTAAATCACACATGCCTCTTCGTCTAAAATCACTCGAACTACAGGGATATAAAACTTTTGCCTCGCGGACTGTCTTTGAATTCGCGAGCGGAATTACCGCCATCGTCGGGCCGAATGGTTCCGGTAAATCGAATATTGCCGATTCACTGCGCTGGGTGTTGGGCGAGCAGTCATACACGCTTTTGCGCGGCAAGAAAACCGAAGATATGATCTTCTCCGGCTCGGAACATCGCGCGCGCGCAGGCATGGCTCAGGCCACGATCACATTTGACAATACCGAGCAATGGCTGCCCGTGGACTTTTCCGAAGTTGCGTTGTCGCGCACGGCGCACCGTGACGGGCACAATGATTATTTGATCAATGCCCAGCATGTTCGTTTGCGTGAAATGAATGAATTGCTGGCGCAAGCCGGTTTAAGCGAGCGGACTTATACCATTCTCGGTCAGGGACTTGTTGATGCGTCTCTCGCCTTGAAAGCGGATGACCGCCGCCGCTTGTTCGAAGAAGCTGCGGGTGTGGGGTTGTATCGCGCCCGTCGTGATGATGCGCTAAAACGCCTCGAAAACACCGAACGCAATCTCGAACGTGTGCTCGATATTATGGCCGAACTTGAACCACGCATCCGCAGTTTGGAGCGGCAGGCCAAACGCGCCATCGATTTCGCGCGCGCTCAGGCCGATATGAAGATTACCCTGCGCGAATGGTATGGCTATCACTGGCATCGCGCTCAGCGTGATCTGACCGATGTCCGCGAAACTGTGCGCGGACAGGAAATTCGCGTGAATGAAGCGCGTGTAGTTCATGAAAAGACTCAGGAAGAGTATTCAACTTTCCGTGAGAGGCTTTCCGGGCTGCGTGCCCAGCTTAACGGCTGGCATCGTCAGGCGGCCGAGTTGCATAACCAGCGCGAAACCATCAATCGCGAATTGGCTGTGCTCGAAGAGCGCCGCCGTTCGTTGACCAATACGCAGGCGGCCATTCTTTCGGATCAGGAAAACGCAAGGAACGAATTGCATCTTGCCAATGAACG
>JACRBH010000256.1 GCA_016234535.1 Chloroflexota bacterium | reverse complement strand
TGATAGTGAGATTTGCGAGACTTGCAGCCAAGCGCTTTAGCCCAACAGATTTGAATTCGATAACCACAATCTCATCGCCATCTTGTATTCTGCTTTCAAGTACCATGCCTTCGCCAAATGACCCGTGCCTGACGCGGTCTCCAGACTTGAATTTGCTAATCGCAACAGGAGCAGCCCGGGGCGGAGGCGGAAGCGTCCAGCTTGAGTTGGACGTGCCTGGAGTTTTGTAAAAACTTTGAGAGGAGGAAAATGACGTTGTAGGACGTCCCGTGCGTGTTTTTCCGACCAATAAATTCGCCGGCACATCATCCAGAAAACGGGATGGATAAGTTTCTTCGGCCATGCCGCGTCCGCCGCGCTGAATGGCGCGCAGCAAATACAGCCTGTCTTTGGCGCGCGTGATGCCAACGTAAAATAGACGGCGCTCCTCTTCCATTTGAGCGGGTTCATCGAAGGAGCGGCTGTGCGGAATAATGCCGTCATTGAGGCCGACGATGAAGACCGCGCCGAACTCAAGTCCCTTGGCGGCGTGAAGCGTGAGCAGGGTGGGCGCGTTCGTGTCGGTGATGGTATCCTGATCGGCAACGAGGGCGATGTTTTCAAGAAACTCATCGAGGGTGCGCGTGGAGAATTCAAGCGCAAGGCGTTTCAACTCAAGTACGTTGTCCCAGCGTTCGGCGCTTTCCTCGGTATCATCTTCCGTGATGAATTCCTTGTAGTTAATATCTTTGACTATTTTTTCGAAGAGTTCGACCGTTGTATATGTTGGGGCAAGGGCGCGCCAATTTGCAAGCATCCCGCCAAAATCTGCGAGAGGAAGTGCGGCGCGGCCTGTGAAGGATTTGTAATAAGGTGACTCTGCGCCGCGCGCAAGGTCAAGCAGGATTGCGCCGGGCGATGTGTTTGCCTGATTCGCAACGAAGTGAAGTGTGGTCAAAGTTTTTTCGCCAATGCCGCGCGGCGGGATGTTGATGATACGCCCAAGCGCGGCTTCATCAGCAGAGTTATGCACGAGGCGCATAAAAGCAATGACATCCTTAACTTCACGGCGGCCATAGAATCGCTGCGCGCCGACCAAACGATAAGGTAATCGCGCCTGTAGAAATGCCTCTTCAATCAAACGCGACATGGCGTTGGTGCGGTACATTACCGCGCATTCGCCCGGCTCGAATTTTCTGGAGGCGACGAGTTCCGCGATGCTATCCACTACAAAGGCGGCTTCGCCGTAGTCATCACGCGCTTCGTAGAAGAATATCTTCTCGCCCGCGCCGCGGTCACTGAAAAGTTTTTTCTTGCGGCGGTTGCTGGCGCGGTCGATGACTCCCATTGCGGCATCGAGGATGTTTTGATGGGAGCGATAGTTCTGTTCAAGCAGGATCGTCTGCGCATCTGGGAAATCCTCTTCGAAGCGCTGTACGTTGCGATAGTCCGCGCCGCGCCATAAATACACTGATTGATCGGGATCACCAACACAAAACACATTTCTATGAACAGATGCCAAATGTTTGATCAGTATATATTGCGCGAGGTTTGTATCCTGAAATTCATCCACAAGCACATGACGGAATCTTTGCGCGTACTTATCACGGACTGACGGCACATCTTCCAGCAGGCGCGCGGTGTAAACCAGCAGGTCGTCAAAGTCCACGGCGTTGGAGGCGATCAATCTTTTTTGGTATTCGACATACACACGTTTGACAACTTCGTCGCGGTAGGTGTTGATCGGATACTCTTCGGGGCCGATCAATTCATTCTTGGCGCGTGAAATGGCGGCGTGAATGCTAACGGCGCGATAGAGCTTGTCGTTCAAATTCAATTCTTTAATAATGCTTTTTACGATGCGTTCCTGGTCGTCGGAATCAAAAATCACAAAATTGGATTCAAGCGGAAGATGTTCAACTTCGCGCCTGAGAATGCGCGCGCAAATCGAGTGGAACGTGCCGAGCATGATGCCGTCCGTGGCTTGCTCGTTCAGCATCGCCTTCACACGCTGGTCCATTTCCCTGGCGGCTTTATTGGTGAAGGTGACCGCGAGGATTTGCCACGGGCGCACGCCTTCATTGGCGATCAGATAGGCGATGCGCTGGGTCAGGACGCGCGTCTTTCCTGACCCCGGGCCTGCCACGACCAAAACAGGTCCGTCGGCGGCTGTGACAGCTTTGCGTTGTTGGGGGTTTAGTTTGTTGATGAAGTCCATGAAGGGAAGGATAACTTATTAAGGATGAAAGATGAAGGAGGAAAAGAGGAACAATTATCCCGCAGGCAATAAACCTGCGGGACATTGTTACCTGTTTACCTGCGAGTATTCTTACTTTAATTCAGACGTGCAATTCGGGCAGCGAGTGGCCCTGATGGAAATGATGCTGAAACAATGCGGGCATTCCTTTGTGGTTGGCTCCGCAGCCGGCGCTGGTTTCTTCAAACTGTTGGCTGCTTTCACGATCACGAAGATGACGAAGGCAATGATGAGGAAGTCTATGATGGTCTGCACGAACGCGCCCCATTTGATCACTGCCGCGCCGACTGTAATGGCCTGCTCGCTAAAATTCACTCCGCCCATGACAAGGCCGATCACAGGGGTGATGATGTCTCCAACAAGAGAGGCGACGATCTTGCCAAACGCGCCGCCGATGATGACGGCTACTGCGAGATCCAGTACATTACCGCGCAAAACGAAATTTCTGAATTCCTTGATCATAATCTCTCCTTTTTATAGTGAATGCATTTGGATTTTATGTTAGGAAGGGAGGCTTGTCAACAAGAAGATATTCAAAAGGCGGCAAACTCTTTTCGAAGGCAGAAGCAGTTCAAAAGTCAGGTTCGATGCGCGTTTTTTTTTCAAAAAAAATAATGGCAGGGTCATCCTGCGATGCCCTGCCATTAAAGTCTGCATTGCGCCTTTTATTGCACGACAATCGTTAATTTCATCGTGCAAAATTTAGTCTTCCCGATGCTGATCTTCCATGTTGTGGAATATGTGCCGGAGTTTCCGGGGGCTTTCATATCCACAATGATGTTGGTTGTCTTGCCGACTCCGACCGTTTTGCTAAAGTCATAGGCTGAAGTCTTGTGGATCTTGTCACCGCTAATATAGCGGTAATCAGAGCTGTTGACATCCCATTTGTCAGAGCCAGTGTTCGTTACCTGCCAGGTTGCGTCAAAATCGGCGCCTGGAGCAAAGACGGCGTTGTCAGCGGGGCTTTGCGAATCAATGCGGCAGGCATATTGTGCGCCTCCTCCGTTACCGGAGCCGCCATCCTGTGTTGGTTCCGGGGTGGGCGTGGGTGACGGTACGGTTGATGTAGGCAGGATGAAAATAAATGTAGCGGTGGGCGTCTCTGAGGGCAGAAATGTATTGGTCGGCAGCAAGGTAACCGTGGGAGTGAGCGTGGGAGGCTGCAAGAGCGCGGTTTGAGTTGCCGCAGCGGCTGCGGTTAATACAATGGCCGTGTTGACCGAATTCGGGTCAAAAGCGGAAGCGGGCGTGGACACAGGCGCAAGCGTGGGGGCGCAGGCAAGGATCAGGGCGGTCACGATCAAAAACGAAAATATCCTGTAGTTTCGCCGCATCACGTTCCTCCAACAATCTTTATTTCACCACGATTGCCACATACGGGTAGCAGAGCTGCCCCTGTACTGCCCAGGTCATTACCTGACGGCCTGTTGTGGCCGGGGCTACTGCGTCAAGGACGATCTGGTAGGTATCGTTTGGTTTCATTACCACAGGGATCTCTACAAGTGTGACTGTGGTCATTTTCGGGCCGCTGAAATATTTTACATCCATGCCGGCTTCCCAGGCTCGTGTGCCCGTATTGACGATCGTCCACTTAATATCAAACTTGTCGCCGTGATGGATTTCGGTCGTATCAAACGGACGGCGGCTGATGACATCACAGGAAAATTGCGGCTGTGAGGAAACCCCGCCTCCGCCGCTGGGGGGAGGCGGAACTAACGTGGGTGTGTCAAGCGCGAGCACTACTGATGTTGGGGTGTCAAGCGGCACGTTGGTTGGTGTGAATTCCACAGTCGGTTCGGATTGTGTGGTCGCTGTTGCAGCGGGAACCTGTGCGGCAACTGTTTGCGCCACCATTTGTTCAACCTGTTGCTGAGCTTCCACGGTTTGCGCCACAGCAGTGTTAATCTGTGCCTGTGTGTCAACCGGGCTTTGACCCGGCGCGCAACCCGCCAAAAAAGCTGCGATGATTATCATGACGATCAGGGGTTTTTGCATTTTATCTCCTTCTCAAACTTTTATTAAAACCCTGAAGATTCTTTCTCATTGGAATTTCCTCAAACCTTCAGGGTCTTTTTCACATTTAGTCTGTCTCACCCGAGCCGATGCCGAGCGGCTTCCATTTGTTCTCATCTCTCAAACGATGCTGGAGCCCGCCGCGGTTGTGTAATTCATCGAAATGTTCGGGCTTGATGAACATCTCTTCGCCATCGAGCAGGCCGGTGAGGCCGGCCTGGCCAGGTTCGGGCCGCTTGCTCTGACAGAATTTACAGGTCTTCGGGTCATGTGACTTGTACTCAGTCGGTTCTTCGTAAGTGGTCACATAGCCTTCGTAGTTGCGGACGATCACCTTGTGGTCAGACATGCTCAACAGATAATTGGGCATGACAGGAATCTTACCACCACCTCCGGGCGCATCCACGATGAATTGTGGGACGGCGTAGCCGGAAGTATGTCCGCGCAGGCCTTCCATAATCTCGATGCCTTTTGCGACGGGCGTGCGGAAGTGACCTGAACCTTCCACGAGGTCACATTGATACAGGTAATACGGGCGCACGCGGATACGAGTCAGCTTTTGGACGAGTTCGCGCTGCATGTGGACACAGTCATTCACGCCAGCGAGCAGAACCGATTGATTGCCCAAAGGAATACCGGCGCGGCTCATACGGTCACAGGCTTCGGCGAGTTCGAGTGAAATCTCATTCGGGTGGTTGACGTGGATGTTCAACCACAGCGGATGGAACCTGGCGAGCATATCGCACAGTTCCTGCGTGATGCGCATCGGCATAAAGACCGGCACACGCGACCCAATGCGGACAATTTCAATGTGCGGGATTTCGCGCAGACGGGTGAGCAGTTCTTCCAGGATCTTGGGCGCCAGCACCAGCGGATCACCACCGGAGAGCAGCACATCACGGACTTGCGGGGTGCGCTTGAGATATTCGATTTGCAGTTCAAAATCCTGGCGGTTGAAGGTCTGGCCAGGGTCGCCGACAATTCGTGAGCGTGTGCAGTAACGGCAATACGACGCGCACTGGGTCGTTACCAGCATCAGAACTCTGTCAGGATAACGGTGAACCAGCCCGGGCACGGGAGAGTGGCGGTCTTCCGCGAGGGAATCCTCCATCATGGCGGTGAAAGCGTTCATTTCCTCCGCAACAGGGATAATCTGCTTGCGGACGGGATCATTCGGGTCTTCGGGGTCGATCAAGGAAATAAAGTAGGGGGTCACATCCACGCGGAACAAGCCTTGCGCTTGTAAGGCTTTGCGTTCACTATCGGTAAGATGCAAAACCTTTTCAATTTCTTCCGCAGTATTCAGGCGGTGACTTAATTGCCAGCGCCAATCGTTCCACTTTTCAGCGGGAACATCGGCGTAAATGGGTGCGCGTTTTGAAACTAAAGGAGTGGTCATTTATTCCTCCGGGAAAGTTAATAAAATGTAGCGCGACACGCTGAGCGTGCCGCATGAGCGTCTCGCATTACAAAGAACACGCGCAATTGGAGGATCATGGTCCGGTCTAAAAAAACCTGCAAATTTCAGCAACATCCTCATCATTGTAAAAGCAAACGGAATGAGGGTCAATGCGGCAAACCTCATTATGATGCTGAACTTCGCGTGTCGCTGCGAGGCGTTCTTGGTTTTGCCGACACTTGCGCCGCACTGCGTTTGTTGCAGTGCAGGTGAGCAGTCTCCTAATAACCGGAGATTGCTTCGTCGGGAAGTACACCCTCATCGCAATGACATAAGGGTACAATTGGGGGAAAAGGAGCTAAAAACATGGCAATTGATGGTAATCATGGCCTGTGGGGCGACCTGCATCACGCCGAACTCACTCCCGAACAATCCGATTTCTCGATTATTGGCATCCCTTATGACGGTCTCGCCAGCGCCCGCAAAGGCGCCGCCCTGGCCCCTGAGCGCTTGCGATATTGGTCACGCCATTTGACTCCTTTTAGTGAGGATCGGACTCGTCTGCGGGATTTGACTGTCTGCGATCTGGGCGACATCCCAATCACCGATCCCGTTCGTGACTTTGAACTGGTACGCCAAAAAGTGGCGACTCTGCCCAATATGCCGATCCTGCTCGGCGGCGACCATTCGGTGACCATTCCCATTTTTCAGGGACAGCGCGAGCGCTACAAGGATCAACGGCTCGGCGTGTTATGGGTGGATGCGCATCCCGACCTGTGCGACAACTTCGACGGCTCAAAACTCTCCCACGCCTGTGTTTTACGGCGCGGCATCGAGTTTGGGATCAATCCGCAGGATATTTGCATGGTCGGCTTGCGTTCGTGGGAAGATCAGGAAATTGACATAATCGAGAATGGCGGCGTCCACGTTTATACCGCCGCAGATGTAGCCGAAATCGGCATGAAACATGTTGCCGACAGCATCCGCAACATCCTCAACGACTGCGACGCGATCCACATCTCGCTCGATATAGATTGCCTCGACCCTGCCATTGCCCCAGGCACCGGCATCCCCGAATTTGGCGGACTTTCTTCACGCGATGTTTTGACCCTGCTCAAATCCATGCATGGCCTTCCACTGGTTGGCCTCGATGTTGTTGAAATTGCGCCGCCGCTTGACCCATCTGAATCGACGGTCTTTGCGGGCTTGAAGATCATCATGGAATATATCGCAGTCATCGCGCGCGAAAAGCAAAAAGGAAACTAACGTGCAAACCAACGATCTGACTGTCATTCACAACACAGAACGCAAAAGTTTCGAAGTCCATCTCGACTCGTATGTGGCTGAATTGAATTATTACATAGGCGCAGATACCATCACCTTCACGCACACAGGAGTCCCGCCTGCGGTGGAAGGGCAGGGGATTGGAAGTTTACTGGTCAGCACCGGGTTGAAATATGCCAGAGAAAATAATTTGAAAGTGCAATCGCTGTGCTGGTTTGTAGATAAATACAGGCAGCGCCACCCGGACGAATGAGTTCACTTGTTCAACGATTTGAAAACAACGCGGCGCGTCATCCCGGCAAGGCCGCGTTGATCTATTCTCAGGGCAGGGATTGGATCACGGTCACCTACGCTCAATTATTGGATTCAACCCAGCGCTTCTCTTCCGCGCTTTCAGCCTGCTCGCTGACCCCGGGCATGTCCGCCGCTTTGATAACCCCGCCCTCGGCAGACTTCTTCGCCCTGGCATTGGCCTTGCTGAAACATGGCATCATCCCCATCATCGTCGACCCTGCCATTGGGATGAAAAAAGTAGGAGAATGTCTCAAAGAATCCAAGCCCGATATTTTCATTGGCAACACACTGACTCATTCTTTGAGAGTTATTTTCGGCTGGGGAAAAGGTTCGATCAAGCACAATCTCACGATTCAATCAGTCAAAAGCGATGTCCTGAGCCAGTCGAAGGGTCGAAGGTCAAAGGTCGAAGGCCTAATCCCTAATCCCCAATTACCAACACTTGCACCTGACGCAAGTGCAGGTGTTACCAACTCCCCCGCCGCCATCATCTACACCAGCGGAAGCACCGGCCTGCCCAAGGGTGCAATTTATACCCAGGCCAACTTCGCCGCTCAACTGGATATGCTTGCGGACACCTTCAATATCTCGTCAGATGAAATCGACCTGCCGGCCTTTCCGCTCTACGCTTTGATCGATGTACTGCTCGGTGTCACATCTGTGATTCCTGATATTTCGTTTCCGGTGCCGGGCAAAACAGATCCCGAAAAAGTATTAAATGCGATTCGGAAGTTCCATGTCACCAATATGTTTGCTTCGCCGGTGGTGTTGAGCATTCTTGCGAATGTCCAACAGCAAACTGTTGAACTCCAGAGTCTGAAACGGGTTATCACTGCGGGGGCACCGGCGGCAATTCCATTGCAGATGAAATTCAGAAAATTGCTGGATGATAATACCGGCCTTTTCGGCATTTACGGCGCGACGGAGACTCTGCCGATTGCAAGAATCGAAAGCCGCGAGATATTTTCGATGAAGGAAAAGACCGAACAAGGCGCGGGAATTTGTTTGGGGAAACCCGTTGAAAATGTCCGCGTGCGGATCATCCAAATCACCGACGAGCCGATTGAGACATGGCAGAATTCGCTCACAGTGGAATCGAATGTCGTTGGCGAGATCACAGTTCAAAGTCCAGCCACGACGCGGGGTTACATCCACAGGGAAGATGCGAATCGATCATCCAAAATTAAATTCGGCGAAGATGTGATTCATCGCATGGGAGATGTGGGATACTTCGACGAGCAGGGCCGCCTGTGGTATTGCGGGCGCAAGTCGCATCGCGTGATCACAAGTGATGGCGTGATGTTCACGGAACAGATCGAAGGCATCTTCAACGCGCATCCGCTTGTGTATCGCACCGCATTGGTCGGCGTGAATAAGGAACCCGTTTTGTGGGTCGAGCTTGCACAAAATGCGAATCAAGAAAAAATAAAAAAAGAGTTGATGAGTTTGGCCAAAGCGCATCCACAGGCATCGAAGATAAAAACATTTTTATTCACGAAAAAATTCCCAACGGACGTTCGTCATAATTCCAAGATCATCCGCGAAGAATTAACCGCAAAGGCCGCAAAGATCGCGAAGGAAGTCTTTTAAAAATCTTTACGAACTTCCCGCGCTTAGCCGCGCAAAGGATATATTATGAAAGCACTCATAACAGGCGCAACCGGTTTTCTCGGCGGCGCGCTCACCCGCAGACTGTACGGCATGGGCTGGCATGTCACCGCGCTGGGACGCAATGTTACAAAGTTGAAAAACATGGAAAGCGAAGGGCTGCGCGTACTTTCGCTTGACCTTAAAGAAAAAGATGCCATGGCCGATGTCTGCAAGGATCAGGATATTGTCTTTCATTGCGCCGCGCTCCCATCGCCGTGGGGAAATTTCGAGGCGTTCTATCAGGCGAATGTCATCGGCACGCGCAACGTCATCCGCGGATGCGAGAAATATAAAGTGAAACGACTCGTGCATGTCTCCACGCCCAGTCTTTACTTTGGATATGCATCGCGCGTGAATGTCAAAGAGACCGACGAACTGCCTGAACCTGTCAGCAATTATTCGGCGACAAAAATTCTGGCCGAACAGGAAATTGATGAAGCCTTTGCGCGCGGACTTGCGACCATTGCGATTCGTCCGCGCGCGATCTTCGGGCCGGGCGATACGGTCATTTTTCCGCGCCTGATTCCGCGCCTGCAATCCGGCAGGCTTCCCATTTTGGGCGACGGCGAAAATGTCGTTGACCTGACATACATCGAAAATGTAGTGGATGCGCTTTTGTTGTGCGCTGAGTCTCCAGAAAACACCCTCGGTAAAAAATATAATATCTCGAACGATGAGCCTGTCAAAGTTTGGAAATTGGTTGAACGCATTTGTACTGAACTTAATTTGCCTTCGCCAACTCGCAGGATTTCCGGCCAAACCGCAAATGCCGCCGCAACCGCGCTGGAGTTTCTTTACAGGCTTATTCCAAAACAACCCGAACCTCCGCTCACGCGCATCTCCGTCAGCATGATGGCGAACAGCACAACGCTGGATATCACCGCAGCGAAAAATGAACTCGGATATAAACCGCGTGTCTCCGTGGATGAGGGCTTCGAGAGATTTATGAAATGGTGGAAGGAGTCCATGTCATTGCGAGGAGGGCTTTAGCCCGACGAAGCAATCTCAGACACAATCGGGAGATTGCTTCGGGCGGAAAAGCACCGCCCTCGCAACGACATAACTAACGCATGAAAATCAATATTCTTCACGCAGGTTACTGCACCGCACCCGAGCATGTCGCCATTCACGGCGGCCGCTGGCGCAGCATTCACTTCCCGTCCATGTTTGCTTTGCTGCGGCATCCGCGCTTTGGGGCGATGCTTTTCGATACGGGTTATTCCCATCGCTTCTTCGATGAGACGAAAAAAATCCCAATGCGTTTTTACCGCTGGCTGACTCCTGTCACGCTTCACGAAGAGGATTTGGTTGTCAATCAACTCTTGACCTTTGACCTACGACCTAAAGACATCACTCACGTTTTTATCTCCCACTTCCACGCGGACCATATCGCATCACTCCCCGACCTGAGTTGGTCCCGTTTCGTTTACATGCCTCACGCTTTTAGCGGACTTCGTCACCTGTCACCCGCTGAAAATTTAAAGCACGCCTTCCTGCGCGGACTCATCCCTACGGATTTTGATTCCCGCTCGCAAGAAGTGGATATATCCAAGCCTGTTTTGTTGGCTGAAGAATACGCGCCATTCAAAACAGGCTATGACCTGCTTGGGGACGAATCCATTATTGGCGTGGAATTGCCCGGCCATGCGCATGGTCAAATGGGATTGTTTGTCCGCGACGAGAGCGATAAACTATTTTTCTTCGTGGCTGATGCGGCGTGGCTGAAACGATCCATTGTCGAGAATCGTCCGCCGCATAAGATTACTAATTTGCTGTTCCCTGACCCCGAAGCCTATCGTAAGACACTTGGCAGTTTACATGCATATCATCTCACGCATCCTGAGACGCATGTGATCCCATCTCATTGCGAGGAAACGATTCGCGCACACGCGAGTGCATCGCACCTTACTTAATGAGACAAATCTACCCTTAAGAGAATCTCCTTAAATGGCACTTTCCAACCCGTTTGGTGCGACGCACACACGCCCCACCGTTGAATTATTCGCCCGCGAAAATATCCACGCGCTCGCATTTCCGCAGACGGAAGATGGCGATTATGCGCGTCGTTATCTTCTGCCGATCATTTTGGATGGGGCGCAGAAGTACATCAAGAATGTATACAATACTCAATTGATACTCGTCAAAGTGGATGATGTCATCATTCCCATTACGATTTCAGATTATCACCCTGATAATACTTACACGGTTTCGCCGTACAGTCATTACGTCTCCTACGGTGGATTCGAGGAAGTGAAGCATCTCAACAATCCGCCTGTCGAAGCGTTGATCAAATTCATTATGAATCCAGTGGCGTGGTATTTCAGATATGCCGAATTGGATAAAGTAGTCTTCGTCAACAACTATCTGCTTTCGACGAATCTGTATCCGTCAGTAAACAGCGAGCAGTTATCGGCGGTGAGCGAAGCGCTGATTCGGCGGTTCCCAGAGCGAGTCATTGTGTTCCGCTCGGTGGACCGGAAAAAGAATCCGCACATATATCAGGCATTGGAAGAATGCGGTTATGACATGGTCTTGAGCCGCCAGGTTTGGTACATGGAACCTGAGGAGGCTGTCCGCACGCGGCAATACAAGGAAGATGTGCGTGTGCTTCGCAAACATGGTTATGAAGTGGTGAATGGAAAGGATTTAAATGATGTAGAACTTGCGCGTGCTTTGCATTTGTATAACCTGTTGTATCTGGAAAAATATTCCTACTACAATCCGCAGTTCACGCTTGAATTCATGAAGCTGGCGCGGGATGAAGGGATTTTGCATCTGCGTGCTTTGAAACGCGATGGAAAGATAAACGCTGTGATGGGATTCTTCATCCGCAATGACGTGATGACTCAGCCGCTGTTTGGATACGACACATCCCTGCCGCAGGAGGAGGGTTTGTATCGCCTGCTGACGCTGATTACCTTGCAGGAGGGATTGGAACGAAAACTGCTCGTCCACGCCAGCGGTGGTGTGGGAAAGTTTAAAAAGGTTCGCGGTGGAAAATCAGTAACTGAGTACAATGCTGTATTCACGAAACATTTGCCCTTATGGCGGCGGAGGCCGTGGAAATTGATAAAGTTATTTTCGAAGTATGCAATTCCGTATTTCCAGAAAATGGATTTTTAGCAACAAATTTTTACAACGGATTGTGAAGCGGATAAACGGATGGCGGATTCGTCACTTCTGCGGCAAGGCCAAAAGTTGATTTTTTTTATTTAAAGTAAACAGGAGTCATTGAATGCAAGTTAATTTGCCCCTCAAAATTATCGGGCTTGGAAGATATTTGCCAAAACGAATCGTGCCAAACTCGGAGGTCGAAGCCATGTGCGGACTCTCAGCAGGCTGGGTGGAGCGCCGCAATGGTGTACGTGAGCGCAGGTGGGTCACTGACGAGACTTCTTCGTTCATGTCTGCGGAAGCGGCGCGCGAAGCCCTGGATGAAGCAAAGCTCAATCCCAATCAGCTTGACCTTATCATCAACGCATCAGGCACCGGCGAACAGGCCATCCCTGATACTGGCGCGCTGATTCAACGTCAGCTTGGGCTGGGGAAATCGGGAATCCCGGCCATGACCGTGCATACGACTTGTTTAAGTTTCGTCGCCGCAATGGATGTAGCTTCCAACTTCATCAACAGCGGACGATACAAAAATATTCTCATCGCCAGCTCAGATGTGGCCTCATGCGGAATCAACCTGAAGGAGCCCGAGTCAGCCACATTGGTTGGGGATGCGTCTGCGGCGGTGGTTGTATCAAAACCTGAATATGGTGGCCCCTCCATGATCCATCATGCGCATTTCAAAACCTATGGCGATGGCGCATATCTGACGGCAATCATGGGCGGAGGCTCGGCGCGGCACCCGCGTTTCGCAAATCACAACCCTGAGGATGACCTGTTCCACATGGATGGCCCCGCTGTGCTGCGGATGGTGCGTGAAGTGGGACATGAGTTTTTGGAAGAGCTGTATCCCGGCCTTTCGAAAAGCATCATGGACATAGATGTTGTCGTGCCGCATCAGGCCAGCAAAGTGGGATTGATGATGCTTGAAAGATTCGGCTGGCCCAAATCCAAGATCATGAGCACGCTCGAAACGCTTGGTAATTGTGTTGCGGCATCCATTCCCGCCACGCTGTATCAGGCCGTGATCGATGGGAATATTCAACGCGGCCAAAAAGTTCTTTTGGTCGGGACCGGCGCGGGTCTGTCCATTGGCGGGATGGTGCTCACTTTCTAATGAACATCCTTCTCACCGGCGGACGCGCGCCCGCTACGCTTGATCTTGCCCGTGCGTTTCATCGCGCAGGCCATTCAGTTTTCATGGCCGAGTCTTTGCGCGGGCATTTGAGTCAACCGTCAAATGCAATTCAGGCCAATTTCGTGGTGCCAGCTCCGCGTCACGAAACAGAGGCGTTTCTTTTCGCGTTGAAAAAGATCGTCGAAGAGAATCAAATCGACCTGCTCATCCCAACCTGTGAGGAAGTCTTCTATACAGCGATGGGTCACGGCGAACTGCCTGTCTTCACCGAGTCGATTCAAAAATTAAATCAACTGCATAACAAGTGGCTTTTTTTCAACAGCCGCACGCCTGATACGATGTTGATCCGGTCTCGGGATGAGCTGCTGCGCGCATTCGCCCAATGGAACCGACTGGTTCTTAAGCCTGTCTATTCGCGTTTCGCTTCGCGGACCTTGATCCTGCCTCCGCTTCAAAAGGCATTATCCACACTGACGTTTGACTCGCCCTGGATCGCGCAGGAATTCATTGAAGGACAGGCATACTGCACCTACAGCGTTTGCCACGATGGACACATTACCGCGCATACAACGTATCCGTCACATTTCACAGCAGGGCAGGGTGCGACGATTGTGTTTCAACACGTGGAGCATCCCGCGGTTTTTGAATGGGTAAAATCTTTTGTGGAGGGGAATCAATTCACAGGCCAGATCGCATTTGATTTCATCCATACTTCTGCGGGGAAAATTTATGTGCTTGAATGTAATCCGCGCGCGACAAGCGGTGTGCATCTGCTGACTTCGCATCCGCGATTCACTGAGGCATTTCTAAATCCACAAATGGATTGCATTACTCCGATTGATAATCATTCATACATGCTCTCCACTGCGATGCTAATCTACGGTTTGCCTGCGGCTCTCAAGGAAAATAATTTGAGGCAATGGGCGCGGACGTTTTTTACCAGCAGCGATGTGATGCTGGATTTCAAAGACCCTTTGCCGTTTTTGCTTCAATTCAGAAGCCTGGTCACTTATTTGAGACTTGCGCGAGAAAAGAACATCAGTCCGCTTGAGGCTTCTACATTTGATATTGAGTGGAATGGGGAGAATTCGAGAACACCCAAAAGAATGAATTGAATATCTTTTTGCGTTCGATCTTGGCTCATCTGTAAAGAATGTGCAAAATGGTTATCGCGTAGCGGACGTTCTCTAACGTCCGCACACGGATTACACATGAGCCAAAGTTTGTTGATAAGTTTGCTCCCTTCGCCGTCCCCGGCGAAGGATTTACCCGCAGAAAGCCGCCGAGAACGGCGGCTTGAGCCTGTTTGTCTACATCCTTTGAGCACACCCTCCATGTTGTGGTCAGCACGCAAATTTAGCACTTCGTGGTAAAAGTGGGGATATGAAGAACCATATTCAACGTGAGTTGCTTTGGATCAGTAAACAAGGGCCGCCGCCCAACAGAACATGCATCTGACGTGCTGGATTCTGAGGCGCGCTTCGCGTCAAGCATTTTTCTGGCTTTGAGTTTTTTCTGCTCCCAAACAGAGCCCGCGTGTTCGCGGGCACAAACCGTTAGACTGCTCTCGTTATAGTGAAAAAAAAGTGAACATCCTGACAAGTCTTGAGAAACAAAGCAAACCGCTCCTCATTTTTGAAGGATTTATATTAATTGGCATAATAGGTTTTATCGATTACTTGACAGGTCACGAGTTCGCATTCTCGGTGTTTTATGCGCTTCCAATTTCCATGATCGCCTGGTTTACAAACCGACGGCTTGGCCTCGCGGCTTCGGTTGTCAGCGCCATTGTATGGCTTGCTGCTGATATAACCACAGCACAATCCTACTCATTTCCTCTTATTCCAATTTGGAATTCCTTCATCCGCCTCGCCTTTTTTATTATTATCGCAAATCTGTTATCGTCGCTGAAAAGCACCTTGGAACTGGCTCATACAGACCATTTAACTTCCGCAATAAATTCGCGCTATTTTTATGAAATATTGCAAATGGAAATAAACCGCTCTCAAAGGAATCAATGTCCATTCACAATAGCCTATATTGACATTGACAACTTTAAAGCTGTGAACGACAAACTTGGACATACAGCAGGCGACCAGGTACTCATCACCCTGGTAAATTCCATCAGAAATATTATCCGAAAATCAGATTTTATTTCACGGCTTGGCGGCGATGAGTTTGCAGTGTTGTTTCCCGAAACCGACCAGGAAACTGCGCATATAATATTCTCTAAAATTCGAAGCCGCTTTATGGAAGTAATGCAGCAAAAGAATTGGCCAATTACCTTCAGCGTCGGGGTATTGACCTGCCGAGTCGCCCCTCATACAACTGATGAATTGATAAGAATGGCTGACGAGTTAATGTATTCGGCAAAATCTGATGGCAAGAATACAGTCAAATACTCCATGTATGCTGGCTGACAAACCATGCTGCAACTGTGTCGAACACACCAAAAATCTCATGTTTGGCATAACCTCTCAAAAGCATCGTCATACTTAGTAGATCACTTTACGCAGTGTCGTGTTGAGCGAAACGAAACATCTCGTATTTTGGGAGTAGTGACCCTCGCCGCACTGGCGCGCGGCGCACACTTGCCCTGGTGGACAGTGCCAGGGTGTGTCGCAACGCAAAGGGCGACATTTTTGAAATGGTTCCTGGTTATTTGAAACTACATAACTTCGTGGTAAAAGTGGGGATATGAAGAACCATATTCAACGTGACTTGCTTTGGATCATTCCGCTCTCGCTGGGGCTTGGGGCGGTTTTATCATCCCTGCAATCTGGTAATTGGCTGATTGGCTGGCCGGGATTCTCTTTCCTCTTTCTTCTTTCCTTCTCACTTCTTGCACTTGCTACAAGATGGGCCGGCGGTGGGAAAACCCTGGCATGGATGGTTGCGCTCGCGTTCCTATTGCGCTTTGCGGGCGGCGTGGTAACTTACCTTGCATTACCAGTCTATGGCTATGTGGATGATGAGGATCAAAGCGCGGGCTTTACCTACACTGACGCGCATCGCCGCGATGCTCAGGCCTGGGAGTTGGCGAGCTCCGAAGATTCCATTCTGAATGCATTCAATAAAAGATATGCCTACGATCAATATGGCGGATTGCTGGCGTTCAGCGCATTTGTCTATCGTTATTTATCGCCCGACGCGCATCGTCCGCTGATGCTGGTGCTGCTTTCGGCATTTATGGCGGTTTTGGGATTGCCATTTTTATGGAAGGCAGTAAATCAGCAATGGGGTGTGAAAATCGCTGTCGCTGCGGGGTGGATTTTTGCGCTCTATCCTGAAAGCCTTTTGCTGGGCGGTTCTGCCATGCGTGAACCCTATCTATGGGCGTTCAGCGCGTTCGTCTTGTGGGGGTTTACAGATTGGCAAAATACACGCTCTCGAAATTCATGGATATGGCTTGGCTTGGGGATTTCAGGAATGCTGCTTATCTCACCTATTGCGGCGTTGGCCACCATAATCCTCCTCGCCGGGTGGATGTATTTCATAAGCGGCCGTGAACGTGTTTCTTGGCCGATGATCGCAGGTGTTGTGGTTATTTTCATTGCCGGCTTATTCCTGCTATCTTCAGGTTTGAATCGATCCGGCAATTTGAGCGGCAAAACACCGATCGGCATCATTAATAACTTTATTCGTGAAGCAATCAAATGGGATGTGCATAAGCTGGAAGGCGGCTCAGGGAAAGTGCAAAGATTATTCGAGCAAATGCCCGAATGGATGCATCTACCGTTTGTCACTGCCTATGGAATCTTCCAGCCTGTTCTGCCCGCGGCGTTTGTGGAACCGACGATGTTGATCTGGAGGGTCATTGCCATTCTGCGGGCGCTGGGCTGGTACGCGATGCTGCCGGCGCTGATCCTGTCCTTCGCGGCCTCAGCAGGCGAGGGCGTGGAAAAGAAGCGCAGGTTATTCATCTGGTTGAGTCTTATTGTATGGGGTTGGATCGTGATCACAGCCCTGCGCGGCGGCGGCGACCAGTGGGATAATCCGCGTTATCGGGCGATCCTGTTTGTGTGGCAGACGATCCTCGCGGGGAATGTCTGGGTCTGGTGGCGCGAGTCAAGGAATGCGTGGGTCCCGCGCGTGATTGCGATGGAACTTGTTTTCCTAATGGTTTTTGGTCAATGGTACGCAAGCCGCTATTATTATATTGGTCAACAACTGCCGTTCGCTCAAATGATGGCGATCATCCTCGGGCTATGGGCTTTGATCTTCTTTTGGGGAATGTGGCGTGACCGAAAACGTAGTGTATAATTCAGCGACTGAATTTTGAACAAGGAGTAAATATTATGCCCACAGCTCTTATCACTGGCATTACAGGCCAGGATGGTTCGTATCTTGCCGAGTTGTTATTGAAAAAAGGGTATCGAGTGATCGGGGTTGCGCGCCGTTCGAGCACGGTCAATACCGAGCGTATCCGTCACCTTTTGGATGACATCACGGTTGTGCAAGGCGATTTGCAGGATCAGGGCTCTTTGCTTGCTTTTCTCGAAGAATACCAACCCACCGAAGTGTATAATCTCGCGGCGCAATCATTTGTGCCTACATCATGGAATCAGCCCGCGTTGACCGGTGATGTAACGGCGCTGGGTGTGACTCGTTTGCTGGAAGCCATTCGATTCGTGAATCCGAAGATCCGCTTTTACCAGGCTTCCTCCAGTGAAATGTTCGGCAAGGTATTGGAAGTCCCGCAAAAGGAAAGTACGCCGTTCTATCCGCGCAGCCCGTATGGCGTTGCAAAAGTGTATGGACACTGGATCACTGTGAATTACCGCGAATCCTTCGATATGTTCGCCACTTCCGGTATTTTATTCAACCATGAAAGCCCGCGCCGCGGCCTCGAGTTCGTGACCCGCAAGATCACGGATGCAGTGGCAAAAATAAAGCTCAGCAGGGTGAAAGAACTTCGTCTTGGAAATCTTGAAGCCCAGCGTGACTGGGGTTTTGCCGGGGATTATGTGGAGGCCATGTGGTTGATGCTCCAACAGGATCACCCCGATAATTATGTGATTGGCACCGGTGAGACCCATGCCGTGCGTGAGTTCTGTGAGATCGCATTCTCACATGTTGACCTGGATTACAGGGAATTCGTGATACAGGATGAAAGATTCTACCGCCCCGCCGAAGTGGAATTGTTGATCTCCGACCCATCCAAGGCGAGCAAGTCTTTAAACTGGGAACCGTCTGTTTCCTTCAAGGAACTGGTCACCATGATGGTGGATTCGGACCTGGCACGCTTGAAAAAGGGATAGAATCCATTACAGAGTAAAAAATGAGTCGGATCGCGCTTTCCCAAAAACAAAAATGGCTTGCTTATGCCCCAAATCTAGCTGTCTTGTTGGGGATTATGGTTTATTTGGTTCAGGCTGTTTTGTTCGCGCACACAACTCCCTCAAGCCTGGATGAGGGAGCTTATTTGCTAAAAGGGATATTGTTCGCTACAGGAAAATATCAGCCCTTTGAAGCTGGTATTTCAACAAACAAGGCACCTCTCGCTTTTCTAATTCCAGGATACGTTCAACTTTTGTTTGGAGCGGGGTTAAGAACCGGGCGTTATTTAGCTGTTTTCTTTGGAGTAATGGCTGTTGCCGGTACATGGGTTGCCTCGCGGCGAATAGGTAACAAATGGCTTGCGGCGGGGACGGTCTGGGTGTTTGCACTAAGCCCTGCTCTGATTAAACTTTACAGCCTCGGGGTAACTCAAAGCACCATTGCCTGTTTGTTCGCATGGATGCTGGTATTTTCACTGGGTGAGAATCGTCCACTCTGGCAATTGATGTTGGCAGGGCTGCTCGCCGGCCTTATGATCATGGTCCGCCAGAACATGGTGCCTGTCCTGCCGCTTTTGGCTTTGTATGCGTTTTGGGAACACGGCTGGAAAGCGTTTGCCTTATTGATTTTTGGTATGGCTGTTATGGTATTGCTGCACATCCCATATCTACCGTCAATTCTTCAACTATGGGGATGGGTGCCATATATCCAGCTCCCTGCACAGGCAACTTATAGCGGTGGAGGGATACCCAGCTGGAATCCTGATATCAGCCTGATATCGCGTGTACTTTCCATATTTCAGGCAATCCGTCTTCATTTTGTAGCCGTGGTTGGGAGCATCGTATCCTTTCTGCTTTGGCCCAAATTAAACAGTTGGAGGAAGCGTTCGGATTTTCGCATGGGGGCGTTCCTGTTGGCCCTATTTTGGGGATTGATTATTATGCACTCCCTGGCGGCGATCGGGCAGGATTACTGCGTTTTTTGTTTTACATCCTACATTGCTTTTTTCAATATTGCTGGTATTCTATTGCTGGTTCTTTTGGCAAAATCATGGAATTGGCGTCCATCTAAAATACGCCAGGCTTTATTAATTGTGGTCTTCTTGATCATCTTCACCGGAGTCGGTTTTTCAGCCTTTGAAGATATCGGGATCCGGCTTCTTAACCTGCCAGCGCCAAGAATGCGTGACCTCCGAATCCTCCCTGGTCTTGTAACCTGGTGGGATATATTGTCCAACAAATTTCATTTAAACATTAATGAAGCCAAAAAATATGTTTCCGCCTTTTGGGGATTCGCAACCGGCAGCTTTATTATCTCGGCCGGCTTTTTGATATGGCGTCGTATGTGGCGCGACAAAGCCGGACTTGGCGCATTCATTGCAACTTTAATTCTTGTGATGGCTCTCTTCCTGTCGCCGGTTTTACACGGGAGCTCAGGAAAGCTGGATTGCAATTCTGACGTTATCCTGGCAAACGAGAAAATTGGCGAATACTTAAGAGGCATCATTCCACGAGACAGTCTGGTATATTGGAATGGCGGACTTTCCGCTGTTCCACTGCTATACCTTCCAGATGTGGATATTTTTCCACCACAGATCAATAGTGGATACTCTTTTAGAAGCAACGGCAACACTGCTGAATTAATTGAATTCGGTTTTTGGAATGAAGAAATGGATGCGGAATGGAGAGCGACCGCCGATTTTTTCATCATCGAAAGTGAACGTTATAACGAATGGAAAAAATTTTTCAACCCCGATCAATTTGTTGAATTTGTCCGTTCTCCCATTGGAACATCTTGTTTGAAAGAATCTCAACTGCGTATTTTTCATAGGAAATAAATGAACCTTTCGCTCATAATCCCGGTTTACAACGAACAGGATACGCTCCCTCATTTGTTTGAAGCGGTCTATCAGACCATGAATACTCTCAAGCAATCGTGGGAAGTGATCCTGGTGGACGATGGCAGCAGCGACAACAGCTTATCCGTCCTCAAAGAGCATGCTCAAAAGGATGACCTGCATGTTCGCGTGATTTCCTTTCGGCGGAACTTCGGTCAAACCGCCGCCATAGCGGCAGGGCTTGATTATGCCGTGGGTGAGATCATCGTTTTGCTCGATGCCGACATGCAAAACGATCCCGCCGACATTCCTGTGATGCTCACCAAACTTGACGAAGGCTACGACCTTGTCAGCGGCTGGCGCAAAGACCGAAAAGATAATGCCATCACCCGCAACCTGCCTTCCATGGTTGCGAACTGGCTCATCTCGCAAGTTACTGGTGTACATTTGCACGATTATGGTTGTACCCTTAAAGCATATCGCCGCGATGCGCTCGAGGGATTTCGTCTGTACGGCGAAATGCACCGCTTTATTCCGGTCTTCGCAGATTCTGTCGGTGCCAGAATTACAGAAATCCCCGTCCGCCATCACGCGCGAAAATACGGGCAAACCAAGTATGGCCTTGAACGAACGATTAAAGTTGTTCTCGACTTGTTCACCGTAAAATTTCTCGTATCCTACTCATCAAAACCCATCTATTTGTTTGGCGGAACAGGCGTGGCTCTCATGGTATTCAGCGCCATTGCCATGGTTTACCTGCTTATCCGCAGGCTTTTCTTTTTCGTCGGAGTGGTTGGTTCACCCTTGTTCATAATGAGCGGGATGTTCTTTATCCTTGGTTTTCAATCCATGCTAATGGGATTGATCGCGGAACTGCTTGTCCGCACATATCATGAATCCCAGCGCAAAACAACCTACACCATTCGCACCACAGTCAACCTGGAGCAGGATCCACGTGACTAAATGGTTCAGTGAAAATCGACAAACCATTGTGCGTGCGCTGGGCAGCATTCTGGCGTTAGCGCTCCTGATCATTTTGCTTGAAGAGGAAGGGGATGGCCAGCTTTTCTCTGCATTGAGACGTGTTTCCATCGTGTATTTCATCGCGGCAGTGATCGCGCTGACCATCTCGCGCCTGTTTTCCACAGCACGCTGGCATATATTGCTCCAGTCGGCTGGCGTAAAAATCCCCTTTCTTCGCTCGGTCATGTTGACCTTTACCGGAAATTTTTCATCAAATTTTTTACCGACAACCATAGGCGGGGATGTGGTTCGGCTGGCCGGCGCGATGCAACTGGGCTATGATCGCGCCATTTGTGTAGCCTCGCTCGTCGCTGACCGTTTGATTGGTCTGGCCGGAATGAGCATAGCCCTCCCTTTGGGCCTCGTCCCCGTATTCTCGCTTGGAAATGGAGCGTCACAATCCATTGCTGTTTCTGCCCTCATTCAGAAGGGAATGGATTTTGCCAAACGCACAATTGAGTCGTTTTCCATCTGGCTGAAGAAGCCGCTTGCATTGAGCGGTTCCCTGCTTGCCACCTTTGGCAACATGGCCTTTATCTACCTGGCGATCTACTTTCTACTTCTCGGCATCGATCACCATGTTTCCTACTGGCTAGTCGCGGGTTTATACACTCTGACGTACTTCGTGACTCTTTTTCCCATTTCCATTAATGGGCTGGGTGTGCAGGAACTCACCATGACCTTCCTGCTTACCCAATTGGGCGGGTTAAGTTCATCCGAAAGCGCAACCGTTGCCTTATTGACTCGCGCGCTATTCATTATCACCAGTCTGCCCGGCGCATTCTTTTTTCCGTCCATTCTTGCGGCCATGAACGGCAAGGCCTCATCATCTAATTGAGCCTGCCTGAAGAATTAAAAAATTAATCCCGCAGAAATGATAATATTTTTAACCAGGTGAAACCTTGAAATCATCCCCCAGACAATTTTGGCAGACCTTCATTACGCTTTCAGTTGCCATCAGTGCCGCCGCCATTTACCAGACTGAACAACAAACCCAGGCGCTATTTAATATCCGCTCGCGGATTAAGTGGGTTGTTGTAATGAGTGTTTTCATCATTAATCTGGCCGCGGGGTTATATCTGCTTCTGCGCAGGGATAAAAACGATGTGCTTTGGAAAAAACTTGAAATCACCGGCACCGGGATATTCCAAAAGATATTGGGAATATTCCTGCTCATCATTGCTTTTCCAATTCTTTGGTATCTAAAGTTCGATGCTTTCAGTCTTAAGGATCCGCCTTCACTAATTTTTATATGGGGATGGTTCTGGCTGGCCTTCCTGCAGGCTGCTGGGTTAAAAATGTTTGCGCGCACTTCATGGTTATCATCCTTTGTGCTGGCCGTTTTGTTTGACGGAATCATCTTTCAATCCTACTTCTTCCTTCAACCGGTGACGGATTATCCCTTTTCATTGGGCTGGTCGGAGGCAAGCCGCTTTTATTATGGCTCGCTCCCTTTCAGCAAATCCGTTTATGGGACAGAGTTGCCGCTGTCAGTTTGGCATGGATCGCGCTATTTCCTTCTATCGCTTGCATTCCTTTTCGGGAAAATATCATTATGGGAAGCTCGCCTCTGGCAGGCATTTCTCTGGCTGGCCACAAACGGACTCACCGCATATATACTGACTCGCCGCCTTAAATGGAGTGGACAGACAGGCAAACTTTTGGTCGGCGGCTGGCTTTTCCTGTTTTTATTTCAGGGCGCGGTCTACTATCACTTATTGATATGTGTGATCGTTATTTTTGCCGGCGTTTCCCCACGCCATGTTTCGAGGTCGCTGGCCGCGATAATACTTGCATCTTTCTGGGCGGGAATGAGCCGCGTCAACTGGTTCCCTGTTCCCGCCATGCTGGCGATCGCAATTTATTTTCTGGAAGAACCTTATTCAAAGAATAATCGTTTTTGGCGGTATCTCCAAAAACCGATTTTGTGGGGAGTTGTCGGAATGGCCGCCGCTTTTGCCGGTCAATTCTTCTATGTTGCCGTCTCTGGCAATCAGGACTTGAGCGCATTCAGTTCAAGCTTTACATCTGCGCTGCTTTGGTATCGCTGGTGGCCCAGTGACACAAATCCTTTGGGTGTTATTCCTGCACTATTGCTTGTGTCCCTGCCGCCCTTGGCAGTCCTGAGATCGATTCTGCGCAACCATTGGAATTCCCTACATCTCATGCGCTGGCTTGGGCTTTCCACCATGCTGATCGTACTTATGGTCGGCGGTCTGGTCGTCAGCACAAAAATCGGCGGCGGCGGCGATCTCCATAACATGGATGCCTATATCGTCCTGTTGGGCTTGATAACTTCATACTTCATGAGCGCACGGGTCGAATCTGAATCAAGCCCTTTGCCTGCATTGAAAATCGAACTCCCGCTTGTGATCGGTTTTCTTTTAATTGTCCCTGTTGCATTCTCGTTTTCGCGCATTACTCGGCCTATTCAGTATGATCACATGCAGGCGTCAAACGATCTTCTTGCCTTAAAGGAAACCTTGCAATCATACAGCCGGGATGGAGAAGTGTTATTCATCTATGAAAGACATTTGTTAACCTTCGGCATGATTCCAGATATTGCTGTCGTCCCGGAATATGAAGTTGTCTCTTTGACGGAAATGGCCATTTCTGGAAACCAGCCTTATCTCGATAAATTTTATGCTGATCTTCAAAGCCATCGTTTTACTGCAATCGTCGCGCGAAAACAAAGTATAAAGATCACTGATAAAGGCGATTTTGCCGAAGAAAGCAACGCCTGGAATGGTTTAATAGCTTATCGCCTGCTGTGCGAATATGAGCCAACCCTTACACTAGACTCCTCGAACATTCAGGTCTTTACTCCAAAAGATACGCCTAAATGCCCTTGAGCACTCACCCATCCCTAAAATGAAAATCCTCACAGTTATCTATGAATTTCCACCTATTGGAGGTGGGGGAGGGCGGGCCGCCTATGACATCTGCAAGGAACTTGCGGCGCGCGGAAATGATGTCACGGTTCTTACCGCGCATATGCAGGGATTAAACCTTGAAGATAACAAGGATGGATTTCGCCTGATACGGATTCCTTCACTAAGGAGAGAATCTTTCCGTGCAAATTTTTTTACGATGTTAGCCTACGTTCTCTCCGGACTTTGGGCTGGTCTGCGCTTAATTCGCCTTTATCGCCCCGAAATCATTCACACCCATTTTGCAGTCCCGTCTGGCGCACTAGCTTGGGCGCTATCCATCTTAACCGGTCTCCCATATGTTTTGACTGCGCACTTGGGTGATGTGCCTGGCGGTGTCCCGGAAAAAACAGGAAAGTGGTTCCGCTGGCTTGAACCATTCACAAGACCCATTTGGAAACGTGCAAAAAAAGTCGTCGCAGTCAGCGCGTTTACCCGTCAACTGGCTTTACAGCACTATCCCGTGGAAGTTCAAATCATCCCCAATGGCGCGGATGTAAAACATCTTGCTCCTTCCAAAATCACATTGAATACGCCTCTGCGCCTTGTTTTTGCCGGGCGGTTTGTATATCAAAAGAATCCAATTGCTATTGTGCAAATACTTTCCCGGTTACAAGACCTCAACTGGCAGTGTACCATGCTGGGCGATGGCCCCATGTTTGATGATGTAAAACAAGAAATCGAAAAAACCGGCATGTGTGCCTGCTTTAACCTGCCCGGCTGGGTCACACCAGAAGAAGTTTTGGATCACTTCTCAAAAAGCGATATCTTATTTATGCCATCTTTCTCTGAAGGGCTTCCGGTTGTTGGGGTGCAGGCGCTTGCCAAGGGGCTTGCCATCGTCTCCAGCAGGATTGGCGGTTTTTTAGATCTGGTGGATGAAAATAAGAATGGACATCTAATTGACGTACAAGACCATGAGACATTTTCGCAGGCTTTGCGCCAGCTTATTTCCGAACCTGAAATTCTCCTGCAATTTCGCAGGAATAGTCTTGGGAAATCACGCGATTTTGACATACAAAAAATTGTCGATCAGTATCAACTAATTTTCCAAAATGTGGTGGATGCAAATTAAATAACTGTTTCCAACTTGACAAAGGGGTATTTTCATGTGAGAATTCAGAAAATGAATTCTGAACCCGCAACAGAAGTTAAACAACACGAATACACCCTTCTCAACGAAATAGCGCAAGATTCGATGGTGACCCAGGCGAATCTCTCCAACCGTTTGGGTATTGCAGTAGGAAGTGTCAACTGGTATATCAAACGCTTGATTAGCCGTGGATGGATCAAGGTTTCACACCTTGACCGCACACGCCTGAAATACGATCTGACTCCCGAAGGCCTGAAGGTCATCACCCAACGCGCAATGTCTTACGCCCGTGATTCGTTAAAAGTCTATGGCAGCCTGCGCATGAAAGCGAAAAAATTAGTTGAAGATTTGAAAGCGCAGGGCATCCTTACTGTATACATTCATGGTGACGATGAAACCATGGACATTCTGCGTCTAACCTGCATTGAAGCAGGATTAAAGATCAATGATCTCGCTGAAGGCTGCGTGCTCGAGTCCACCGGACAGGATTTCCAGGCATTGATGGACCCACAAATAAAGAAGAAATAAATGACAAACAAAAACGTTATTACAACCTACTCGGCAGGCGAGCCTTTGATCACTATAAAACCCCAGCAAGGCTGGGCTGCGTTGGAACTAGGCGATTTGTGGCGTTATCGTGAACTTCTCTTTCTGCTTACCTGGCGGGATATCAAGGTACGTTATGCGCAGACAGTGCTTGGCGCCAGCTGGGCAGTCTTGCAACCCTTGCTGACAATGGCTATCTTCAGCGTGATCTTCGGCCAGCTGGCAAAATTACCTTCTGACGGGATTCCCTACCCGATCTTTACATTCACAGCATTGCTTCCCTGGCAGTTATTTGCTTTCTCTCTCACTAATTCGAGCCAAAGTTTGGTAGGGAGTCAAAATTTGGTAAGCAAAGTTTATTTCCCGCGCCTTATCATCCCAATTGCCTCTGTTTTGCCCGGTTTGGTGGATTTTGCAATCTCATTTCTTGTTCTGACTGGCATGTTGGTCTACTATCAAATCCCATTGACAACCCGTATTCTAAGCCTTCCTTTATTTCTGCTATTGGCAGTGATGAGTGCATTGGCAGTGGGATTGTGGCTCTCGGCATTAAACGTGAAATACCGGGATATTCGGTACGTGGTTCCATTCATGACTCTTTTCTGGCAATATGCCACACCAGTAGCTTATTCAGCTTCCCTGATTCCCGAGAAGTGGCGTCTATTATATGGGTTGAACCCAATGACAGGTGTTGTGGAAGGTTTTCGCTGGGCATTGCTGGGGAGTGGCAAAGTGGACGGTTTAGTTTGGATTTCCATTGTAATTATTGCCTTTCTTTTCATTAGTGGATTGACCTACTTCAAGCGAACTGAAGCCACCTTTGCGGATGTGATCTAACATGAGTGATATAGCTATTCGAGTTGAAAATTTGAGCAAGGAATACCGCATTGGCGGCAAACAAGCTGTTAATCGCACCTTTCGCGAAACCTTGCTGGATTCATTTTCCTCACCAATTCGTTGGATGCGCGGAGAACGAAAGCCGATTGAAACCTTCTGGGCGTTAAATGACATATCCTTTGAAATCAAGCAAGGGGAGGCCGTTGGGATCATTGGCCGTAATGGAGCCGGGAAAAGCACTTTACTGAAGGTTCTCTCCCGTATCACCAAACCTACAAAGGGGCGAGTAGATTTGTATGGCCGTGTAGCATCCCTGCTTGAAGTGGGTACCGGATTTCATAGTGAGTTAAGTGGACGTGATAATATATATCTAAATGGCGCCATTTTAGGCATGAGCCGTAGAGAAATTGGCGGTAAGTTCGATGAGATCGTGGATTTCTCAGGGGTCGAAAAATTTCTTGACACGCCGGTAAAACATTATTCCAGCGGAATGTATGTGCGCTTGGCCTTCGCAGTTGCTGCTCATCTCGAACCTGAAATCCTGGTTGTAGATGAGGTGCTTGCAGTGGGAGATGCCGAGTTTCAGAAAAAATGCCTGGGGAAGATGGGGGATGTGGCCAAACAAGGGCGAACAGTGTTGTTTGTGAGCCACAATATGAACGCCATTGAGCAGTTATGTAAAAGCTGTATACACATAAACCATGGCAGATTGATCAATTTTAGTTCTGATATCCACAGTGTTATAGTCGATTATTTATTTGGAGATCCCTCCGAGAAATCTTCCACGATTTGGATTAATAGCGAGAATTCATATATATCAAAAATATTTAAACCAATCAGTCTTGCGCTGACTGACGAAAGCGGCAATTTGCTGCCGTCAACAATACCTAATAATAGTGATTTTTATGTAGCCATAGAAGGTGAATTGGCATTTAAAGATCCCGCGTTTACTGTCGGGTATGCCATTTATTCGGAAGATGGCGCTTTGTTGTATTGGACATACAACATCGATACCACTGAAGATTTATGGCCATTATTGAATGAGGGGAAGTTTAAAATTCGCAGCAAAATCCCCCATCGATTTCTCAATGAGGGTGTGCATAAAATTGAAATGATTGCAAGTTTACATTTTAGAGAGTGGCTCCTGGAGCCGGGACACAATAACCCGTCCGTTTTGTTGACAATACATGGTGGTTTGAGCGATTCACCGTTATGGTTTATAAGACGCCCAGGTTTACTGGCTCCTGTTCTAAAATGGGAAAATTGGTGATTTGTTTATGCTGACGTGTATTTAAACGCGATTTTAGTTGAGAGGATTTTTTGTCGAAAAAGATAGTATGTCTGGAGTTCGCGCTGTGCAAAAAATATTAAATTTAATTCCCGATTTGTTTGCCCCAAAAAGAACACTCACGGGCCCCACGAAAGTCGAAATGCTCCTGATTGATGAGTTAAGAGCGGCTGCTCACGTTCATTATTCCAACAGCGATTTGGAAGTTTCGGAGGCGGGACAGGAATGGCTGCGAAATTTGAATAAACTCTGTGAACAGATTTTACAAAACGACCCGCGAATGTTCCTGCAATGGGATGTAATTAAAAACACCATGTTTGTTTCAGACGCCCCATATCTGTCAACAGAATTACACTTCATAAAAAATATGCCAAATTGGAAAGACAGGTGGAAGAAGGCAGTTAAGGAATCTCCAGCGGGTTGCCCGACTCACTATTGGGGGTATCGTCAAAGCAGCGGGAATTTAATTCATCACGCCTATCACATTGCCAGGTTTGAAGAAATCACCGGCGTTTCAGTAGACAAACTGGATCGTGTTTTTGAATTTGGCGGCGGTTACGGAAGCCTGTGCAGGCTATTCTATAACTTGGGTTTTACAGGCAATTATATTATTTACGATCTGCCGTTGATATCCGCGCTGCAAAAATTTTACTTAAAATCGATGGGCTTAAATGTACTGGAGCAACAGGCGCCTGACAACAATATCGACGGTAACGGCGTCTTGTGTTTATCAGAGACGAATACATTACTTGAAAAAATAAATTTTTCAGATAATAAATCCTTATTCATAGCGACCTGGTCTATAAGCGAAATTCCCGTTTCGCTACGCCAGCCCGTTTTGAATATGGCTGAGGGGATTGGCGCATTTTTGTTCGCCTATCAACACCAATTTGGCGAAGTAAACAATGTGGAATATTTTTCAAAGATGAGAGATCAAATCCACCAGAAAATCGAATGGCATTCTTCTCCCATCACCCACATTCCCGGCAGTTATTACTTAATTGGAAAGCCGCAATAACTGTTGCTTGACAAATCATGATTTCTGTCATAATCCCCACCTTCAATCGTCCGCAAGCATTGCATCGGGCAATTGCATCAACGCTGATGCAAACATTGATTCCGCTCGAAATATTGGTTTGTGAAGATGGTTTCAGCGCTGAGACGGAAAATACCACTGCCAGCTTCAACCAACCGCGGGTCAAGTGGCTGCCAGGCCCTCATGCCGGATGTCCAGCCATTCCGCGAAACCGTGGGATTCAAGCTGCGCAGGGAGAATGGCTGGCCTTTTTAGATGATGATGATGTATGGCTGCCTGAGAAATTGGAACACCAAGTGAAACTTGCGCAAACCACCAGTTGCAGGGCAATATGCACAAATGCCTGGTTGGTGCAAAAAGGGAAACGCCAAGGATATTATTTTAACGAACTATTCAAAGGGAAGTTCAGCCTCAGCCAACTACTGCGCTTGAATACTGTTATTTGCAGCTCCGCTCTGATTCATCGCAGCCTGCTTGAAAAAGTGAAAGGCTTCCCTGAAAGTGAGGAATTAATCGCCATGGAAGATTATGCTTTGTGGCTTCGGGTCGCAGCGTTAACAGATTTTGCATATTCTCCGGAACCATTACTGGAATATACCGATGAACCTTCGCAAAGCATACGAAGGGAGAGCATAACTATGCAAGCGCAAAAACGCCGTGTTCTGCATGATTTTTCAGTTTGGACAAAAAATGCGAGGCTCAACTCATACTCCATATGCCGTATAGGGGTCAACCTCTTTTTACATGGTGGTCATGCTTTATGGCTGCGCAGCCGGCGCGTGTTCTGCGACATTTTGAAATTCCTGCCATGAAAATCCTCCATACCGTCCAATTTTATTCCCCCAGCGTAGGCGGTGCTCAGGAAGTAGTTAAGCAAATTTCCGAGCGGCTGGTTCAACGCGGACATACGGTAACAGTTGCAACCTCCCGCCAGCTTGATCGGTCTGTAAGAGATATTAATGGAGTTCACATCGAAGAATTTGAGATTCGCGGCAATAGTGCTCAAGGGATTCAAGGTGAAACAGAACGCTACCAGTCGTTCCTGCGTCATGGCAGCTTTGATCTGATGATAAATTATGCTGCCCAGCAATGGGCAACAGATTTGGTTTATCCCATTTTGGATGAACTACCCTATAAAAAAATCCTCATCCCGTGCGGTTTCTCCGGCCTTTACTTGCCTGAATTTGCGGGCTATTTCCGCGAACTACCGTACACGTTACGCAATTATGATCACTTAGTCTTCCACGCCGATGATTACCGCGACACTAACTTCGCCCGACAATATGGCCTACAGCGTTGGAGTATCATCCCAAATGGCGCTTCCCTCGCCGAGTTCGAAGCGGCTGACACCACATTCCGTGAGCGTTACCATATCCCGGCCGATGAGCATCTATTGCTAACCGTTGGAAGTCATACAGGAGTCAAAGGGCATGCACTCGTGCTGGAAGCCTTCCGCAGATTGAAAGCCGAACATGCCACACTTGTTATCATCGGCAACGTTTTTGGAAAAGGTCACTGGTGGCGGAATTTTGTTCACCCGCTATTATCTTCCACCAAGCAATGGAATTTCGCTCGCGCAGCAGAGATAGTATCAGACGCCATCTTGGGTGGGATTGGCCCCACAGGCTGCCTTTCCAGTTGTCAGGCGCATGCCCGCCGTATCAATTTGCAAAATAGTCGCAAGAAAGTACTTCTACTGGATTTGCCTCGTATGGATGTAGTTGCCGCATACCGCGCAGCTGATCTGTTTTTATTTGGTTCCAACATCGAATATTCTCCTATCGTACTCTATGAAACCATGGCCTCTCGCACCCCCTTCGTATCCCTTGCATGTGGCAATGCAACTGAAATCGCAGCGTGGAGCAGTGGGGGAATCATCGCGCCCACTATCCAAAAAGAACAAGGCTTTGTAGATGGAGATTCGGTTGAATTTGCCGGTTTGGTGGATGAACTACTTACCGATCTATCCCGCCGTCAATCACTAGCCGAAGCTGGATACAAGGCGTGGCTGGAGCGCTTTACATGGGAAAAAATTGCAGCCGATTATGAGGCCTTGTATCAATCACTCTTGACATCATGATTACCATTCTACTTTTCAGCAAAGACCGTGCCATGCAACTGGATGCAGTCCTGCGCTCTTTTTTTCTGCATTGCCAGGATGCAAAGGGGAATGCAGACATTCGTGTGATTTATAAAGTTAGCAACGAGCTTCATGCGCAGCAATATAATGAGTTGTCACAGTTGTATCCGCAAGCCAAATTCATTGAGCAAAAAAACTTCCGTCAGGATTTGATTGAATGCATAGTCCACAGCCATAACAGCCCCTGGAAAAGTTTTTTTTATAAAATACTGGCAAGAATTGGTTCAATTGGGTCTTCAACCGATTCGCGCGTCGATGCTGTTATGAGTCGTTTTGTCGATCTCCCAAAAATTCGCATACTAAAAATGCTGCTGCCAAAAAACAAACCGGAAGCAGGCGTATTGTTTCTGGTTGACGATAATGTCTTTGTGCGAAGATTTGTCCTGGCAGATATAATCCATAGTTTGGCGAATAACCCCAAAGCCATTGGTTTCTCGCTAAGGCTTGGAAGGAACACACGTTATTGCTACGCCATGCGCCAACGACAATCAACACCAGAGTTTGGATTGGTTTCGCAAAACATTCTAAAATATAACTGGACAGTGGCCGAACTGGATTTCGCCTATCCGCTGGAAGTATCCAGTTCGTTATATCTAATGGATGTGATAACTCCCATCGTGACGTGCCTGTCGTTTGGAAACCCCAATGAATTAGAAGCTAAAATTGCAGCACGAAGTTATCTATTTAAAGAACAGTACCCGGAGTTGCTATGCTTTGATCATTCGGCGACCTTCTGCAACCCGATTAATATGGTGCAGACACTTTACAATAACCGCGCCGGAGAGCAGGTCGGGTTGTCTATAGATTACCTGTCGGAACTATTTGCAAAGGGCAAACGCATAAATGTACGGTCTTTATCCGGATTCACCCCAAACGCCTGTCATCAGGAAGTGGAATTGACATTTGAAGATCAGCCACAACAACTTTAGAAGAAGAAAATGCGAATTCTTTTTATAGCACAAGCCGTCAGCATTCACACAGCCCGTTGGATCAATCAATTGAAAGACCAGGGGTGGGATATTCATCTGTTTGACGTACGAGGCAGTTTTCCCCATGCCGAACTACAAGGGGTCACCGAATATTCGCTTCTGTTTCCGCGCAAAATATCCTCTTCGAAACCAGTTTCATATGGGCATCCATTTTTCTTGAAATATGGATTGGATCCTTTTCCCTTATCATTGATTGGCTTTTTTACCCGCCGATTTTTTCGAAACCGCGTAATGCAATTGGCGCAGGTTATTCGGAAAATCAAGCCGGATGTGATTCATTCCATGGAAATGCAGGCGGAGAGTTATCCCTTGCTCGAAGTTCTGGGGCCATTTGGAGGGAAGTTGCCTAATCCATGGATCGTGACTACCTGGGGCAGCGATATCTATCATTTCAAACAATTCCCGCCGCATTTGGAGAAAATTAAGAAAGTGCTTGCCAACTGTGATTACCTGATACCGGATTGTGCTCGCGATGAAGTTCTTGCTCGTGAACTTGGTTTTGCGGGCTCAGTTCCCATGATTCTGCCGGGGGCAGGAGGGTACCCTGTCTCTGAAATGAGAGCATTAGTAAAAGAAAAAAACGTGTTAGCGAGGCGTTTGATTATGCTTAAAGGATATCAGGGTTGGGCGGGCAGGGCTAATAATGCACTGTTGGCATTGGAGTCATGCGCTGATATTTTGGAAGGATACGAGATTGTTGTTTATTTGGCTTCGCCGCCTGTAGTTGATCAAGTAAAATCCATGCAAGCAGAAGGCAAACTTAATATCAGAATATTACCTCGCAGCCCGCACCATACAATTTTGGAATTATTTAGCTATGCGCGTATCGCCATGGGAATTAACCAGACTGATGGCATTCCAAACGCAATGCTGGAGGCCATGACCATGAGCGCTTTCCCTATTCAGTCAAATACCGAGTCGACAACTGAGTGGATCACGAACGGGTTTAATGGCTTGCTGGTTAACCCCGAAGACCCATTGGATATAGCCCGCGCAATTCGCAGCGCCATAAGTGATAATGCTCTTGTTGAGAAGGCGGCAGAAATCAACCTTGAGATGATTTCCCAGCGACTGGACATGGCTGTTATAAAGCCAAAAGTAATTGAACTGTATAATTCCGCTGCGTCTAAGCATAATCAATAAACCTGCAGACAAGGCTGCCCTTTAGGTAGTATCAGTAGATCACGAAAAGGTGATACGAGGATGGCGAGAAACGACATCATCTAGTGGTGCGTTTGAAAAGTAATTTAACATAGTCAGGATAATTTTTTCTCAACCCAATTATGGAGGTCGCGACGAGTCCATGACCAATTAATCGGTTGAGCCCATAAACGATTATATTCTGGCGTACTATCGTATAAATG
>JACRBH010000027.1 GCA_016234535.1 Chloroflexota bacterium | reverse complement strand
CATCATCTCGACGGTTTCGTTGGGGCCATAGAGAGTCCAGGTGGGGCCGTACACGAATTGACAGAGTTCAGCCGAGTCCATCATCGAATAAAAGACTTCGGTCTCATACGCAAAGCGCACTTTCTCTTCGGTGAGACTGTATGCGGGCTGCGGCGAGCCGAGGCCGATGACTTTCAGACGATCCAAATTGAAATCGCCGATGCCGTCTTCATAATAGGGATCATGCTCGCTGGACTGATGATCCGCGCCAAAGGGGTTGACCGCGTAAATGAGCGCGAGACTGCGCTTGGCTTGCGGCATGTGCGCAGGAGACTCAGCGCCTTTGACGGTGATCAGGAATTCATCGGAGCCTTTGCCCCAAACCTTGGACGCGCGCTCCGAACCCATGCCGAGAGTCTTGCCAAATTCACCTTCGCCTTTTACGAGCATGTTCAAAGCCGCAAGCATGGCTTCGGCGTTGCCAAACTTAAGTTCAAGTCCGCCAGTTTGTTCTTTGGTGATGACACCTTTTTCATAACATTCCATTGCGAAGGCAATGGTTGCGCCAGCGGCAATGGTATCCACTGCATATTCATTGCAGATTTGATTCGCAAGCGAGACCGCCGCGAGATCATCAATGCCGCAGTACGAACCAAACGTGCCGAGCGTTTCATATTCAGGCCCGCCGTAACGCGAATCAACTTTATATGCGCCGTCTTTAATTTCAACCACACGTTTGCATTTCACCACGCACGCGTAACAGGTATCGCGTTCCTTCAAAATGGTCTCAGCCATTTTCTCACCGCTGATCGGTTCGCAGCTTTCAAATTGACCTTCGGTGTAGTTGCGAGTCGGCAACGTACCGAGCGTGTTGTTGAAGAGTACCACCACCGCCGTACCGAACTTGGCGAGGCCATCCATGTCTCCATTCTCAGGCAAAATCTTCGGGCCGGTGCGATTCAATTCAACGAGCGCTTTCTGGTCGGCAAGTTGAATTCTCTTCGTGCCGCGCACAACGACAGCCTTCAAATTCTTGGATGCCATCACCAATCCCATGCCCGTGCGCCCGTTATGGCGGTTGGACATGCTGACCAGCGACGAGAACAGCACGCCATTTTCCGCACCGATGCCATGCTGTAAAATTTCGGCCTTCGGGTCAACATCCTTGTGAATGATGTCGTCCACTTCACCGGAGAGTTTTCCCATCAAATGCGACGCATCACGCAATTCATATTTACCTTCGATGATCGCCAGATAAACTGGCTTCGCAGATTTGCCTTTGATGACAACTCCGTCAAAGCCCGCGAACTTTAATTCAGCAGGGAAAAATCCGCCGCTTTGCGAGTCGCCAATCCCTCCGCTGATCGGGGATTTGGCATTCGCGTTCAATCGGCTCTGGCCCGAAATCGCCGCACCCGTGGTCACACCGGTAAAGAGCGTCAACACATTTTCAGGGCTGAGCGCATCCGCGCCTTTGGGCATGTCGCGCAAAATGTAATGCATTCCCATCGCGCTTCCGCCAAGATACTTGCGATAGAAGGCATCATTCGGTTCCTCGACTGTCAGCGAACCTTTCGTAAGATCAACGTGCAGAATCTTTCCGTTATAACCGTTGGGCATGGCGTCCTCCGTTTTTAAATATTTTTTTCAATTATAAAAGCGCGTTGGAGTTAACACAACAGACGATTTCCGAAAGTGACAGGGATGACTCAACCTTGGGATTTTTCCTTCACGAAACGCGCCGCATCATGCTTAACTGGAAGCTGATTCAGTCTCGAGAGGCATTATCCATCCTTCAGCGCCGCTTCCTCAGGCTTCGGCTTTGACCCTATCTCCACCAACTGCACCTGTACCTGATAACGCTTCTCTCCGATCTGGATCTTGCCCATTCCGAAATAACCTCTTGAACCGGTCTTGAACAGTTTTTCGGCGGCAGTCAACAAACCGACCACTTTATCATTTTCCTTGATTTCAACTGAGAGCATGATAATTCTCCTTGTTTGGTTTTTATGCGATTCTACTGCTTCTTGAACAAAAGATTAAGCTTTTTGGTTCAGAGCTTCTCAAAAGCTAATTTCAGAAAATCACAGATTGAGAGGAATGCAGACTTTAGTCTGCAATTTTACAAAGGCAAAGCGGACTGAAGCCCGCGCTCCGAAGCAAATTCGTGATTTACTGAAATCGACACAAATTTTCAAATTGTCCGTGTTTTCCATGCACGAAGCGCCTGCGTACAAAAGAACAAGGCTCATGTGTAATCCGTGTGCGGACGTTAGAGAACGTCCGCTACGCGATAACCATTTTGCACATTCTTTACAGATGAGCCAAGAACAATAACCTGGACTTAAGAAACACACTATCAGGTGAATTCTTGAGATAGTTTCCAGCGCTGCATAATCCATAAGTACCCTCTTTGGTTTTGCTTATTGACTTATTCACCGCCAACAGTAAAATTAGACTATAACCATCTCCATTCATCCATACATTAACAAGGAGAACTATCAATGAAAGTCAAGGGAAGCTTTTCTTTTCGTCTGCTTTTCAATTGTTTTAGTTTGTTGGTTTTGATCTCGGGGGTCATCACGCCCCGATCTGTATCAGCCTCACATACCCCCGACCCCGTCAATGTCACGATAGCCGGTTCACTCCAAAGTGAATTGGGATGCGCCGGCGATTGGGACCCCGCCTGCGCGGCGAGTCATCTCACCTATGATTCTGCTGACGATGTCTGGCAGGGCTCATGGACTGTCCCCGCTGGCGGTTATGAATTCAAAGCCACTATCAACGATTCGTGGACTGAGAATTACGGCTTGCACGCCGCACCCGGCGGGGCCAACATTCCATTGAATTTGGGGGCGGATACCTCGGTCAAGTTCTATTACGATCACAAATCCCATTGGGTGACAGATAACGTGAACTCGGTCATTGCTGTCGCACCAGGCAGTTTCCAATCCGAATTGGGATGCCCCGGCGATTGGCAGCCGGATTGTCTGCGCTCGTGGCTGCAAGATGTGGACGGAGATGGAGTCTATACCTTTAGCACCACCGCCATCCCCGCCGGCAGTTACGAAGGCAAGGTTGCGCTCAACGAAACCTGGGATGTAAGCTACGGTCAAGGTGGCGGCGGCGCGAACATCCTCTTCACCGTTCCGAATGGCGGAGCGACTGTCACATTTAGCTTCGATGCATCAACCAATATTCCGAACATCACTGTGGTGGGCTTTGGCCCCAGCCAGGATAACAACGTTTTCTGGGATGGGCTTCGCCACGACTCGCGCGACTCTTTGTATCGCACACCCGGCGGCGCAGTGACGGCTGGCACGCCGGTGCTGATCCGCTTCCGCACCTTCCACAATGATGTGACCGCTGTTGCCCTGCGCGTGTATGACATCAACGCGAACGGTCAGCACATCGTCCCCATGTCCATCGCCGCATCGGATGTGGCTTGTTATGAAGTCGGTCTCGAAGCATCCACTTGTGATTTCTGGCAGGCTACGCTCGATGAAACAACACCCAATAATTTATGGTATCGCTTCATCGTCACCGACGGCACCGATACCGATTACTACGCCGATAACACTCCCGCGCTGGATGGCGGCCTTGGCAGCGCCAGCGATGATGCTGTAGACAACAGTTTCGCGCTCATGTTCTACGCTCCATCATTCACTGCGCCGTCATGGGCAAAGAGCGCCAGCATCTATCAAATATTCCCTGACCGCTACTTCAATGGTCACAATCACAATGACCCGAAGACCGGCGACATCCGCTATGACGACCCGGTACTGAAACTAAACTGGGGCACATTACCCGAAGGCTATTGTCGCAACTACACCGACGGCGCAACCAATTGTCCGTGGCGTTTCGATACCACTCCGCCCGATTGGAGTCCGACCAAAGAGTCACCGCGCGGACGCGATTATTTCGGCGGCGATCTCAAAGGCGTGGACCAATCGCTGGACTATCTCAAGTCGCTTGGCATCACCACCATCTACTTCAACCCGATCTTCGACTCGGGCTCCAACCACGGCTACGACACGCAGAACTATTACAAAATTGACCCTTACTTCGGCACTCAAAGGGATTGGGATAATTTGGTGAAGCACGCCCGAGAAAAGCACATCAACATCGTTTTGGACGGTGTCTTCAATCACCTCTCATCGGATAGCGCCTTCTTTGACCGCTACCATCATTATTCAGCGGTTGGCGCCTGTGAATCGCTTCTTTCCCCGTATCGAAGCTGGTTCACCTTCCACGATGTTCCCGCAGGGACAGGAACCTGCGCCGGCAGCGCAGGCGCGAACTCTGCCACCTACGACGGCTGGTTCGGCTTCGATTCAATTCCAGTGGTCAACAAATCCCTGCCCGCGGTTCAGGCATACTTCATCACCGACAATCACAGCGTCTCGAACTACTGGCTCGATAAAGGCGCGGCTGGCTGGCGTTTGGATGTGATGGGCGACTCCTCCTTCCCCGCTGGCTATTGGGAATCCTTCCGCACCGAGGTCAAGAGCAACAAGCCCAGCGCGCTCATCATCAGTGAGACATGGCAAAAAGACAGCACCCTCCTGCGCATGTTGCGCGGTGACCGCGCTGACACCACCATGAACTATCGCCTGCGCGACTCTGTCATCGGGTTGCTTGCGCCTCAGTCATTTGACTCCAAAGGCTTTGCCGACAGCGGACGAATCATCCTGCCCTCGGAATTTGCCTCGCGTCTCGAATCCATTCGAGAGGATTACCCCGATGCGGCATATTACTCGCTGATGAATCTCCTCGACAGCCACGACACCGAGCGCATCCGCTGGACTCTGACGCCCGGTCAGGAAACCACCGCTGATAAGGAACTCAACACCGCAAATGTCGCCGAAGGGACTCAGCGACAGAAACTCGCTTCGTTGATTCAGTTCACCGTGCCCGGCGCTCCCACCGTCTACTATGGCGATGAAGCCGGCTTGACCGGTGACGACGATCCCGATGACCGCCGCACCATGCCGTCACTCGACAAGGCAAAAAAGACCAGTCTCTTCAAACATTACCAGGCGCTCAATAACCTGAGGAAGAATCAGGATGTGCTGGTAAACGGTGACTTCCAAGTCCTGCTCGCCGATGATGCGTCAGAAGTTCTTGCCTATGGCCGCAAGACCGACAAGCAGGGCGCGGTCGTCATTATCAATCGCGGAACTCAGGCGCAGGCCTTCAGCATCCCCGTCGCAGGTTATCTGCCGGACGGAGTCATCTTACAGCGTGCGTATGTTGTCGGTAACGGGAGCCCGCTACAGGTCACGGTAACGAACGGTCTCATCGTTGGAAACATCGACCCATTAAGTGGATTGATCCTCGTTACCGGGAAAATCGATCTTAAGCCGACATCCAATCCAACTGGTTTGCACGTTACCAATGAAGGCAGCCAGACGGTCAGCCTCGCATGGAATGCTGTAGCTGGCGCAGCTGGCTATAACATCTACCGCAGCCCAGTCAGCGGCGGCGGATGGGTCAAGCTGAACAGCGCTCTTATGGCAACCCCCGCCTTCAACGACTCTGGCTTGGTAAATGCCAAACTTTATTATTACGTTGTCACCGCCCTTGATGACCACGGCAACGAAAGCGGATATTCAAATGAAGTCAGCGCCCTGCCGCACCTGACAATTGGCTGGGCCAACCTGCAATGGCCGCCCACGATGAACCATACGATCAGCACAACGAACCGCACCGATAATGCCTACGGTCAGGTCTGGATCGATGGCGCTACCAACCAACCCGGGCAGACTCCAAGCCTGCGCGCGCAATTTGGCTTTGGGCCATCCAACAGCGATCCGAACGGCAACGCGGATTGGGCGTGGGTGGATGCGGCCTTCAATACAGACGCCGGCAACAACGATGAATTCGTCGCCAGCCTGCTGCCCGAAGCAGTTGGTTCATTTGACTATGCCTACCGATATTCAACCACCAACGGCACGAGTTGGATCTACGCCGACCTGAATGGCATTGGCGACGGATACGATCCTGCCCAAGCTGGGAAGTTGACCGTGCTTTCGAGCGGCGATACCACCGCCCCGACAGTCCCGACCGGCTTGAGTGTTCTCTCCGCTTCTCCCGCTGGAATTGAACTGGCGTGGGACGCCATCGTTGGCGATGCTTCACTGTATGGATATGAAGTCTTGCGCTCTGCTACGGCGGGCGGTCCGTACACGATGATCGCGCGCGTGACAGGCACTTCCTACATGGACACAGTTGTCAGCGAAGGCGCGACTTATTATTATGTAGTCCGCTCGCTCGACCAATCCTTCAACCGCTCTGATAATTCAAGCGAAGTCACCGGCACAGCGCAACTACGGACAGTTACATTAGTAATCAACCTTACTGTTCCAGCCACAACGGATGCCACCGCACGCAGCGTTTACATTGCCGGCTTCCTGGATCGTTTGGATGGCGGCCTGCCTCAGTGGAACCCCGGCGGCGTTGTGCTCACCCGCGTGGATGCAACAAACTGGACGATCACGCTCACCGGCAAAGAGTCCACGCAGATCGAATATAAGTATGCCCTTGGCTCCTGGGATTTCGTGGAAAAGGATAATGTCTGCGGTGAAATTGGAAACCGCATGTTGACACTCAGTTATGGAACTACAGGAATTCAAACCGTGAACGACACCGTGCTGAATTGGCGCAACGTTGCCCCGTGCGGTAATTAAGAAAGTTCCCGTCATTGCGAGGGGATTGCTTCTTCCGCCCGAAGCAATCCCCTTTAATCATAGGGATTGCTTCGCCGAAAAGTGCGCGGCTCACAATGACGGGTAATTTTCAGAAAAAAAACTCCGAGTTCATAAAGAACTCGGAGTTTTTTTTCTACATCTCCTTCATCCCATACGGGAAGCCATAATCAGCCATCTTCTCCATGAATGGATCAGGTGGGAAGGCTTCCGGGCCAAGAACGCCCGCGCCTTTCCATACGCCATGCTCGAGCAAATCCATGGCGATGACCGCGCTGAATGCGGTCTGCGCCACCACCGCCTGACAGCCCCACGCATCCATGCAGACTTTGTTATCCGCTACTTGATAGAGATACACCTGACGTGGCTTGCCGTCTTTGATTCCCTTGACCCATGTACCAGCGCAGGTCTTGCCGGACATCTTGTCACCAAGATGCGCAGGGTCGGGCAGGCACGCGGCAACCACATCGCGCGGCGCGACCTGTACGCCCTTCACGTTGATCTTCTCTTTGTTATCAAGGCCGAGCATGTGCAGGGTCTTGAGCACACCGATGAACTGGTCACCAAGACCGTACTTGAACGTGGCGCGTTTTGTCTTGATCCAGCGCGGCATGAGCAGAACTTCCTCATGCTCCACGTTGACAATTTCCACGGGGCCGATTTCGGGGAAGTCAAATACTTCGGGTTCAGAGAATGGCGCGGTGGTAAACCACTTTCCGTTTTCCCAGATCACGGGCGGATTGAGACATTCCTCAATCGTTGTCCAGATCGAGAAGTTGGGAGCGAACTCGTAGCCTTGAATGGCAATGTTGGCGCCATCACGAATGCCAAGTTCTTCGATCTCATCGAAGAGATGGTCTGCGGCGTAGCGGGCGAACACATCCGCCATGCCGGGCTCCACGCCAATGCCGACCAGCGCGAGTAGTTTCTTCTTTTTCCAGTCTTTGGCTTTGGCGAATTGATAGTCGCCCAGTTTGACTCCGCATTTGTTGAACGGGTCTTTCGCGTGCGGAGTGGACAAGGTCATCGCCATGTCCATGTAGGTCACACCAGCGTCAAATGCAGCGTCGAAAATCTGCTCGTTGAAGATGGGGTCAACCGCATTCATGATCATATCCACTTTGTATTTTTTTGCGAGCTTTACAATCTCAGATTTTTTGCTGGCATCGATGAATTCGACCGGGAAGCGCTTGTTCTGCCCAAGCCTTTTCTGCACTTCCTTTGCGCGCTTGACGTTGTAATCGGCAAGCACCATTTGCTCCATCCATGCGCGCGGCCTGGCTATCGCCGCAATTGCTTCACCAACTCCGCCCACACCAACCAACAGAACTTTCATGACGATCCATTCTCCGTTTGTTTTTTAACCCGCGACGATGCGAGTTAGATTACTGGTCACATGTCATTGCGGGGAGCGCCCTTGCTTTTCGCGACAACACTTGCGCCGCACGCCAGTGCAGGTGAGCAATCCCCGCTACAAGGAGATTGCTTCGTCGGACGAACACCTCCTCGCAACGACATTCAAGCTGTTTTAATACCGGTCACGCGGCTTGTTCTGGCTATCTGGATTAAGAGTAATCATAAGAGACATTAAATACGCCTTGACAAACGCATCCCCCACTTTTTTGAACCTACGAACGAACGCTATCATTTTTTCCTTTTGGTTGGCTCCGCGATCCTCAATGCTTGGGACGCAGACAAAGTTTGTTGAAAGCCGCAGCAGGCCACAGGTCCGCTTGAAGCGAGTTTCCTAGAAATAGATTTCCTTGACAATCTTCAAGTGCATGAAGGATTCAGTATCCCGCACACCGTCCACTGTCGAAAGTTTTTCGGTCATGAATGTCAGTAGTTCCTCATGGTCACGGCAAAAGACTTCGATCATGATATCGTATCGGCCGCTCAAGATCACAAGATAAACAACTTCATTTAGCGCGGAAAGTTTTTCAGCAACCTGCATCAGTTTGCCGCCATCAGTGCGGATGCCGATCATCGCCATTTTGCGGACACCCATCATCAGTGGATTGGTGACCGCGACCACTTTGAGATATCCCAACTCGACGAGGCGATTGTATCTCTGGCGGATCATGCCTGGCGACACTTTGAGTTGTTCGGCGATCTGGGCAAATGCCACCCGACCGTCTTTCTGTAGTGCCTCGATAATATACAAGTCTGTCGGGTCGAGGTTTTCTGGCTGGTTGGTGCCGATTACGCTTTCCACAATCCTATCTTATAATGATTTTGCATTATTGTCAATAGTTTTATGCTTATTTTGAACAGAAAAGACAATTTTCATAACTATTACTCAACCAAGCGCCAGCAAAAGCCATACAATGCTTATACGATGTTCCCTCAACCTAAAGCAAATGTCCCGAAAGGCTCTCACCTATCGGGACATTTGCTTATTCGAAGCGAGCGATCTTATTGACCGCCTTTTACCTCGGTCCAGATCTGATCGTACAGCGGCAAAGCATCGCCAACGTCATCGATGCGATGGGCGTTATTAATCGCTTCCACCGGTGTGTTCGTGATCGGAGAAGCTATGTAGGCATCGTATAACTCTGTCTGGTTATCTTTGGCATAATCGAGCGCGGCTTTGTTCGGGTTGGTGAACGGGAAGTCGCGCAGCATCATCCAGAAAATATTGCCTTGATTGGTGTAATTGAGCCAGGCGTAAGCGGCGTCAGCGTGCGGAGCATCCTTGGGCATGGCCCAGTTATCCTGCCAGATGATCGCACCCTCGGTCGGATAAACATACTCAATGGAAGGTCGCTCCAACTGGGCAAGGAAGGCTTCACCTGTCCATGTTAAACCCAGGTCAACATCACCGGCGATAAGGGCGGTCTTCGGGCTGTCGCTATCGAACAGTTTGATATTCGGCACCAGTTCAGCTAGCTTATTCTTGGCTTCCTCCAACTGGGCCGGGTCTTTTGTGTTGACGTCATAACCTAATGTAAGCAGGGTTGCGCCGATCACAGCGCGGGAGTCGTCCAGGAAAACCATCTTGCCGGCATATTCCGGCTTCCAAAGGTCGGCCCAGGATTGCGGAATATTGGCAACTGCTTCAGTATTGACGACGATGGCATCCGTGCCAGCCTGATACGGAAGCGTATATTTGTTGCCCGGGTCAAAGGCGAAATCCATGTAATTGGAATCGAAATTCTTGATGGCCGGTAATTGGGCGTGATCCAATTCCTGCAGAAGATCCTGGCGAATCATGAGGCTGACGATGTAGTCCGTCGGCTGTACAAGATCGTAGGAAGACCCGCCCGCCGAAAGTTTGGCATACATTTCCTCGTTGGCAGAATATTCATCACGATTGACTTTGATGCCATAGACCAGCTCGAAACATTCCTGCATGTCTGGAGGGATATATTCCGTCCATACGAAGAGGTTTAATTCCGTGGATGTAACCTCAACAGGAAATTCGGGCTCGGGACATTCAAAGCCGGTCGAAGTGACCTTTGGCCCCGCCGGGGCCTGAGTTGCGGCAGCTCCCCCGCCGCCGCAGGCAGACATTGCCATGCCTGCAATCACAAGCAATGCCAGCAGTTTAAACATATTACTCTTATTCATCTCTTCCTCCTTAGAAGATTCTGAAATTGTTTGGAACACGCGCACCCGTCGGAACGCGAAATACCCTGAACCTGAGAATTTTTACGTGTGCTGTTTCTGCTCCCTGTTTTGAAGGATTTGCAATATCAAAACAGCCAGAAAAACCACAAGTATCCAAACTGTCGAAAGCGCATTGACCTGGGGCGTAATAATGCGCCTCAACAAACCGTAAACATAAATGGGAAGGGTCGTCGAGCCCGGCCCATTTGTAAAGAATGTGATCACAAAATCATCCAGCGACAGAGTAAACGCCAGCAGCGCCCCGGACATGACGCCCGGCAGAATCATAGGGAATGTCACGCGGCGGAATGTGGTCCACTCATTTGCGCCCAAATCCATGGCGGCCTCTTCGTAGGATTTATCAAAGCCCGATAAACGCGCCTGCACCACCAGCGCCACAAAAGGTACCATAAATGCAATATGACTCGCCGTCACAGTCATCATCCCAAGCGAAAGGCGCGCATCGCCCGCGAGGTTAAATGTATCATTGACCCAGCCAAAGACCTGACTAAACAGGGTCAAAATACCAATCCCCATTACGATCTCAGGAATCACGATGGGAACGTAAAGCGAGAGTTGAGAGAACGGCTTCATCTTGAAGTTGTAACGCTGAAGCGCAAGCGCAGCCATCGTACCTATGATGGTGGAAATGATCGTCGCAGAAAACGCAATGGTTAATGTATTGCCCGCCGCCTCTGCCACATCCCCATTCTTGGCAAGCTCGCAATACCAGTGAAACGGGCCGCACGGACTAGTCTTTACCAGACTTCCATCCATCACCACGCGGTCACTGTATGCGGGAATAAAGCCTTCGAAAGTCACGTTCGCGCGCGAGGCATTAAAGGAATACAGCACCAACCCAACAATTGGCGCGTACAGGAAGATGTAAACCAGGACGGTTGCAACGATCACAAAGGGAGAGCGGCGATAAGGGTTCATCCCGCACCCTCCATTTCAAATAAGGTTGTAGTGTGCGGGATTATCATGCAACCACGATCTCCTCTCCAAACCCGAATTTACGCGTGTAGAAATAAGTGACGATCAACGTCATCACCATCAGAATCAACGACGCGGCGGAGCCAAAGGTTGGGTCGCGCGCATCCAGGAATTGACGCTGGATCAAGTTCCCCACCAGAATCACCTGCCGGCCGCCAAGGATGTCAGACACAATGAATGTCCCCATGACCGGGATGAATACAAGGATCGTCCCCGCCACCACGCCCGGCATGGATAGCGGAAGCGTGACTCGTAAGAACGTCTTGATGGCGTTCGCTCCCAAATCGGCGGCGGCTTCATAAAGGGGAGTCTCGATCTTCTCAAGTGAAGTGTAGATCGGAAGGATCATGAACGGTAAAAATTCATACACCATGCCCACCAACACCGCGCCGGGGGTGTACAACATTTCCAATGGCGCGAATGGTATATGCAGCAAATTCATCAGCCAACCGAGGATGATATTGATCGCGCCTTCCTTGCGCAGCAGCATCATCCACGCATACACGCGGATCACGAAATTCGTCCACAACGGGATCAATACCATGAACAGATAAAAATTCCGTTGTTTCGGGTGAGCGCGCGCAATAAAATATGCCAGCGGATAAGCGAGGGTGATCACAAGCAAGGTAGTATTAAACGCCAGCGATAAAGAACGCCCCAGGATGTTGACATATAACGGATCAAAGCAGGAGGCCTGTCCATCCGGGCAATCTGTGCTGTACCCAAACAAGCGGGTGTAATTATCCAATGTGAACGTATAGATCACACCGCCATCAGGGCTGCGCCTGCCAAAGCTCACGACCATTGTAAGGATCAACGGAATGATAAGCAGCACAAACAACCATATCGTTGTCGGGAGCGCTAAAATCGTTCCCTGGGCAGATTTACTTTCGCGGAGTCGCTGTAACATGGTCAGTCCTTTTTCAAAATGAGCGTATTCTCGGGCATGAGCATCAGCCAGACTTCCTGTCCAACCGTGTAAAACGATTTCGGGTCGAGCCTCGAAATTCTATTCTGTTCCCATATCTTTAATTTCGCGCCATGCGCATCCACAAAGACTTTCGTATCCACGCCAATATAAACTGTGTTCGTTACAGTAGCGCGGAACATATTTTGATTAACCGCTTCCTTTTCAGCAATGCGGATCTTCTCCGGGCGGATACATACATTGACTTCCTCGCCTTTGACGAGTCCATCCGAAATGGGCATTCCCGCCAGTTCAGCATTTAAGCTGGGGATAAAAACACTCGCTTCGTTTCCTGAGATGGACTTGATCTTGCCTGCGAGGAAATTCGACTCCCCGATAAAGTCGGCCACGAACTTGTTGGATGGGCGTTCATACACTTCCACGGGCGTACCCATCTGTTGAACCTTGCCCTTGCTCATCACAGCAATGCGGTCAGACATGGTCAATGCTTCCTCTTGATCGTGCGTTACATAGATAAATGTGATTCCCAGTTGCTGCTGCAATGCTTTCAGCTCAAGCTGCATCTCTTTGCGGAGTTTCAAGTCCAGGGCGCCGAGAGGTTCGTCGAGCAGAAGAACATCGGGTGTTTTGACCAAGGCCCGGGCAAGTGCGACGCGCTGCTGCTGTCCGCCAGAGAGCTGCCGGGGACGGCGGCGATCCATCCCTGTAAGTTGAACCATCTCGAGGGCGCGTCCAACACGTTTTTTGATCTCGTCGTCTTTTGCGCCTTCCATCTCAAGACCAAATGCCAGGTTTTGATAAACGGTCATGTGTTGAAAAAGTGCATAACTTTGAAAGACCGTATTCACCTTGCGCTGAAATGGAGGCGTGTGCCCCATGGCCTTTCCCTCAATATAAACTTCACCTTCGGTCGGCCACTCAAAGCCCGCAACCATCCGCAACGATGTGGTCTTGCCGCAGCCTGAAGAACCAAGCATGGAAAAGAACTCGCCGTTTTTGATCTGCATGGTCACATGATCCACGGCGGCCATTTCATTTCCCTCTGGAGTTATAAATCGTTTTACAACATCCCGCATTTCAACTGCAAATTCACTGGTCATCTATCTTCTCCATGGTGAGGTTTCTTATAGACCTGACAGGTTTCCACGAACATCCGATCAATCGAGCAAAACTTGATTCCGAGAATCTCGATCAATCAGAGCCGCCATGAAACCTGTCAGGTCTGCTACATTGTCTTATTAATTTCCTTCAACACATCATTCAAACGATCCAGTAACGCATCCATTTGTTCCCGGGTGACAATCAATGGCGGCTCGACACGAATCGTCTGCGCGCTGGTGAGTGTGCCAGCAACGACCACATTTCGCTTGAACAATCCAGATGCAACCTTGTAACCAATGTCAGGCGACTTGAAATGCATGCCTATCAATAAACCTTTGCCCGTTATTTTCTCATAAATTTGCGGATATTGCGCAACGAATTTCTCCAAATTCGAGATCAAATAATTTCCCTTATCAGCGGCCTTTTCCCATAAACGCTCACGCAATGTGACATGGATCGCAGCGATAGCGGCAGAGCAAGCCAGAGCGCCGCCGCCCGTTGTAGTGGTGTGCATAAATGGATTTGGATACATCATCGGATGGTAAATCTCTTCAGTGGTGCTTACCGCACTGATCGGCATCACACCGCCGCCAAGGGATTTTGCCACTGTCAAAATATCAGGGACAACACCCCAGTGATCAACGCCCCACAACTTGCCCGTGCGGCCCATGCCGGTTTGCACTTCATCTGCAATCAACAACACACCATACTTTTTCGTTGCGGCGCGGATACGCGGCCAGAAATCATCAGGCGGCACAATCGCACCGGATTCGCCCTGGATCGGCTCGAACATCACAGCCGCCACGCCGATGCCAACTTTCTCGCAAATCTCAAGTTGTTTTTCGACCGCATCCGCATCCCCAAACGGGACGTGATACACCTGCCCCGCATACATCGCTCCCATCGGCGCGCGATAATCGGCCTTGCCCATCAATGAAAGCGAACCCATCGTTTTTCCATGGAACGCCTTCACACCCACAATGAAAGCCGTCTTGCCGGTGTAAAGTTTTGCGATCTTCATCGCGGCTTCATTGGCTTCCGTTCCGCTTGCGGCGAACCAGCTATATTTCAAACCACCGGGCGTGATGTTCGCCAGAAGTTTCCCAAGCACACCGCGCAAAGGGTCGATCAATTCCTGCGAAGGCATCGGTGAACGATCCAACTGCGCCTTCACCGCGCTGACCACATCGGGATGACTCCAGCCCAAATCCATCATGCCATAGCCGCCGAGAAAATCCAGATACTCGCGGCCTAACACATCCTTGAACACTGCGCCGGAGCCGCTCCATTCCACAGCAGCCCAATCCCCCGCCTCGGTTACCGACTTGCGATACTCCAGCCAGTTGCGGTTGTAATACTCAGCAAAATTATTTTTCGATTCATCGATGATCTTGTACGCTTCATCTTGTGTTGGAAATTCATTCTTGTGAATCAAATCAAGCCAGCGCGATGAATAATCCAATGCGTCTTCGTAATCTACGGTCATAAAATATCCTCAAATCCATGTCGTTGCGAGGAGCGCTCTTGCTCTTTGCGACGAAGCAATCTCCTCATTATTTAGGAGATTGCTTCGGGCGAAGAACATCGCCCTCGCAATGACGAGGAGATAAAAAATTCAAAATTTTCTTGTCCATTCTTTCGGCCAGCGTTCGACCACAACTTTTTTCTGCGTGAAAAATTCCACCGCATCCATGCCTTGTCCGTGCATATCGCCGAAGAAGCTATCTTTCCAGCCGCTGAACGGGAAGAAGGCCATCGGCGCGGCGACACCGATATTGATGCCGATATTGCCCGCATCAGCTTCATATCTAAATCTGCGCGCGGCATTTCCACTGGATGTAAACAGACTGGCTTGATTCCCATACTGCCCGCTGTTCACCAACTGGATGGCTTCATCGATGGAATTTACGTGCATCAGGCTTAATACTGGCCCGAAGATTTCCGTCCTCGCAATCTCGCTTCCTGCTTTAACATCAGAGAGGATCGTCGGTCTGACGAAGGATCCACGCTCGTAACCTTTCACCACCGTCCCGCGTCCATCTACAGGGACAGATGCGCCTTCCTTCGCGCCAAGCCCGATCAACTGCTCCACACGCTGCTGCGAAGTGCGGTTGATGACTGGCCCCATTTGAATCCCAGCATCGAGTCCATAACCAACAGTCCTTGTTGAGGCGGCGTCACAAATTAATTCATTGAACATATTGCGCGACTCACCCACCGTCACCGCAACAGAAACTGCCAGACAGCGCTGACCAGCACACCCGAAGGCTGAGTCGGCGATGATCTTCGTCGCCATTTCCATAT
>JACRBH010000250.1 GCA_016234535.1 Chloroflexota bacterium | reverse complement strand
GCCAAACATATCGCTACAACGTTCCTGCTAAAATAACTTCGTTATTAAACATGTCGTGGATTATATGTGCGGCTTGAGCGATATGCAAGAGACAAGTGAAGTAAAATTGACCAATATGGAAAAGGAAATGCGCCGCCTCATACGTGACCCAAAACTGCTCCCGCCCGAAAAGCAGACTCTGCTCTCCATCATTGCCGACCTAGCCGCCGCAATGAACATGTCCTGCTTCATTGTCGGCGGCTTCGTGCGCGACCTGCTGCTGGGCAAGCCAGTCAACGATCTTGACATCATCGTGGAGGGAGATGCCATTAAGTTAGGCGAAGCTCTTATTCAAAAACATGGCGGCCAATTAACCCCGCACACAAAATTCCGCACCGCCATCTGGCATCTGCCTTCAACCTTCACGCGAAGCGTTCAGCCTTCATCCCTGGATTTAATCACCGCCCGCAGCGAATCCTACCTGAACCCCGGCGCATTACCCACCGTAAAACCATCCACGATCGAAGATGATCTCCGCCGCCGCGACTTCACCATCAACGCAATGGCTGTCCGCATGGACGGCGATCACTTTGGAGAATTGCTCGACCCCTTGAATGGGTTGGCCGATCTCGAAAAGGGACTTATCCGTGTTCTGCATCCGCGCTCGTTTATTGACGATCCTACAAGGATCTTCCGCGCCATCCGCTATGAGCAAAGATATTTTTTTACTCTTGAACCTTCAACCTTCAACCTGGTCAATCTCGAATCTCTTGCAGTTATCACAAGATTAAGCGGCGAGCGCATCCGCCATGAATTGGATTTAATCTTTGGAGAGGAACATTCCTTCCAAATGATTCAGCGTGCCGGCAGTTTGGGATTGTTCGATAGGATTCATCCCGATTTGCCCTTGTTCAACCCCGATTATTCCGATTTTCTTGATATGGACCCAATGCTGGATATTCCCGCAGATAGGATTGCGGTGGGGTATATGCTTTGGCTCATGGACCTGTCGGAAGAGAGTATTCAATCAATTTCAAACCGCCTGGATTTCACCGCCGATTTGGAAGATTTAATTTCCGCAGTGGCGCGATTGAAGAAAAGCCTGCCTTTCCTGGTAAATTCAAAGCCAAGCGAATGGACATACGCCATTGAAAAATTGCCCCTGCTGTCAATCTATGTAATGTATCTAATTTCCCGCGAAACCGCGCTTTTGGATTATCTCTCCATCTGGCGTCATGTCAGGCCGCGCATTACTGGTGATGATTTAAAATCGCGCGGTCTTTCCCCCGGTCCTCGGTTTGGGGAAATTTTGACGCAACTCCGTTCTGCGTGGCTGGACGGACAAGTGAAAAATGCTCAAGAAGAAAAGGAATTGTTGAATACATTGCTATGAATCTACAACCCTACCTTGATTTTGCCATGTCGCTTGCTTACCATGCGGGGAAGATCACCTTGAGGTATTTCAATACAGGCGTCCGCCCGGAGTTGAAGAAGAATAATGATCCCGTCACCATCGCTGACCGTGAAGCAGAGGCGTATATCCGCGGGGAGATCGAGCGGACTTATCCCAGTCATGCCATTGTGGGGGAGGAGTATGGCGAAAATGGAAATGGACATTCCTTCCGCTGGATCATCGACCCGATTGACGGGACAATCTCATTCATTCGCGGTGTTCCGCTGTATGGTGTGTTGATCGGGCTTGAGATCGAAGGAGTGGTGCGCGTGGGGGCGGCATACTTCCCGCCTTTGGATGAAATGCTGTGCGCGGCAGATGGGTTGGGCTGCATGTGGAATGGACGCAGGGCGCGGGTTTCGCAGGTGGATAAACTTTCAGATGCCTGTGTGGTTAGTTCCGACTTTCAACATCTCAGCGCAAAGATGCCTGATGTTGTTGATCGCTTTAGAAACAAGAAGTCTCTGATGCGCACGTGGGCGGATGCGTATGGATATTTGCTGGTGGCTACCGGACGCGCGGAAGTGGCGCTCGATCCGCGATTGGATGTGTATGATTGCGGGCCGTATCCTGTCATCTTCAAGGAGGCGGGAGGATTCTTCGGTTCGTGGAGCGGCGAAGAAGGTCACACCCACGGGGAGGGGATTGCCTGTAACGCCGCGCTCAAGCCCGAGGTTATGGAATTGATGCGCGGTTCTTCATCCACAAAAATTTCTTGATGTGAAGGTGGAACGATATGACAGAAAATAGATCAGATGCCCGCTTGCCTTATCGATTGCGCGTACCGTTCCTGACCACCACGGAACTGGCGCTTTATCGCGTGTTGAAAAAGATCGTGGAAGAGCGTTATTTGATCTGCCCTAAAGTTTCTTTGAATGAAATATTTTATATTGTGAAGCCGAACGAGAATGTGCATTTCTTTAATAAATTCTTTCGAAAGCATGTTGACTTTTTGCTGTGCGATCCGCAGACGCTGGCACCTGCCTTTGGGGTGGAAATCTTGCGCCTGAATTCAAAAGACGAGGCGCGTGAGAGCGACAAGTTTATTCAGGAGTTGTTCACGGATGCGGGCCTGCCTCTGGTGCATATCCAGTCCAGCGAGGTGTATGACCCTGCTGAACTTGTTTCTCTTTTTCAACGAGCGATGGCAAAGATCGATGACACAGTTCCATTGCGCGCTGCACGCTCGTCAGATTCTGTGCCGCATTGCCCGGTCTGCGGCAAGATGATGGTTCTGCGGATCAGGCGCACCACCTGGAATAATGGAAAAAAATATTATGGCTGTATGGATAGTCCGCGCTGTGCGGGGGTGGTGGAAATCGAATAAGCGATGTTAGTTTATGGGACTCCAACGACTGGAGTCATAGGAGTCAAAAGTCTCCTGACTTTTGACTCCTATTAAAAATGCCGCGCAATCTCAGAGGCGTAGACTTTCCCAACCGTGGACTTGTTCTCTGCGAGCCAATCTTCCAAACTGGTCTTGCAGCGTGCCGGTTCTTTGGAAATCAATAAGTTGGACATGAGTCCATCCACTTCTTCGGGGGTGAGGAGGACGTCTTTGACGAAGAGACTCAGGGCTTGGGCGGCGAGCAATGCCATTCGCGGCGGGAGGGATATCAATGGGCGGGAAATGCCGATAGTTTTTGCTATCAGTTCCACGGTCTGCTTGAACGTCAACTCATCGGGGCCGACGGCATCCCAGATGTAGCTGTCAGTCCGATAGACCGAGTCCACTGCCATTTGGGCGAGATCATCCACATACACGGGACTTAACTTATAAGAGCCATTGCCCGGCAGACCAAAGACCGGCAGGCGGCGCAAGAGCCAGGCGATGTTGTTGATGAGAATATCCTCCTTGCCAAACAAAACGGTGGGGCGCAGGATGGCGTAACTCATGCCCGAGTCGATGACCGCTTTTTCGTTGGCGGCCTTGCCCCAGAAATAAGGCAGGTGCGAAGCGGGAGAGGGATTGGTGATGCTGATGTGAACAATGCGCTTCACACCAGCTTTTGCGGCGGCATCCACAAGAATTTTTGTGTTCTCCACTGCCTTGGGTTGAGTGTTGCTGCCTTTGTCGAAGCGGATCCAATAGGTGTTGACGAGCACATCCGCGCCGCGCAGACTTTGAATGAGTTCGGCTTCGTTTGCGAAGTTGAGCGGGCGGGCTTGAATCTTTCCGTTGAATGGATCAGGGCGGTCTGGATGATTGGTGAGCGTGTAGACCTCCTCGCCGCGTTCGAGCAAACGTTTGGCGATATATTTTCCTGAATAACTAAATGCGCCTGTGACTGCGATTTTCATCTTGACTCCTTTGTTGTGCGCGGGGCGACCAGCGCAAAGAATGAAACGATGACGCCAATTCCAACCAGGGTGACCATAAAGCTGACGACATTCCCGCTGGTGCGTTTTGTAAGTTCAAAGAATAGGTCTTCCGCATTGCTTGCTTCGGGCCGATGCATTAAGCTGATAAGGACAGGGAACCCGACGAGTAATATGCTGGAGAAGACTGTCCAGAATTGTGCGCGTTCTTCCGTGCCGCACAGGTCAACGAGGATGCGGTTGAGGAAGGGACGCATGTAGCGAAAGGTCAACGCGCAAATTGCAAAGGTGATGATGACTTCGATGGCGAAGGCTAATATTGTGTTCATGGTTGCTCCTTGTTATTTATGTCGTTGCGAGGGCGATGTTCTTTCGCCCGAAGCAATCCCCTACAAAGTAGGAGGTTGCTTCGCCGCCAAGAACAAGAGCGGCGGCTCGCAACGACATGGGTTTTATTTCAACACAGACAATATCTTTGTTACATTGGTCATTCCAAGACTCTCCAACTTGATGACAGCTTTCGTAAGTCCGTCTATCGCGTTGAAGAACTCTTGCAAGGCCTGTACACGCTTGTAAACGAAATCCAGTTCCGCTTCATCGCCTGTGACCGCACCCGCTTCCAGCTTCTCAAGCGTTTCACTCACCGAGCGGACTGCGCTGTCGAATTCGCTGTTCTGGCGTTCCTTCAATATCGAGCGAATGGACTTGTAGAAATCATCCTCGGCTTCGTAATAATCCTTGCGGTCGGCGAGCTTGGACGAGCGATGGACAAGTCCCATGCGCGCCAGGGTGCGGACCTCGGTGCTGATCGCGCCTTTGGTCAGCCCGGTCTCTTGAACGATCTCATCCAGCGAGAGCGGGGTGGGGGAAAGATACAGCACGGCGAAGATCGCTCCCATGCCTTTGGGAAAGCCCCAGAAACGGCTGATCTGGCTGAGACCCTCGGTGAAGTCCTGTTTGAGTTGGGTGAGTTTAGTGGTCATGACACTATCCTTTAGAACGTTTAGTAATTACTAAACGCAGTATATGATAAATGCGTTGAGTTGTCAAGAACAAAAAAGCCGCCAACTTTGGCGGCTTGAAGTTTGATTCTAAAAGATGAAGCTGGTAAATAATTATGAGTAGGCAGACTATCGCAAGCGGTTAATTTTCCTCAAGAATTTCTTTTATTTGGGCTTCAAGTGGGGGAAGGTCTTCTGTGATCGTTTGCCAGATAATCTTGAGATTCACCCCATGATATTCATGGACAACAATATTTCGCATGGTATACATTTCCATCCATGGGAGTTTGGGGTATTTTTCCATGATCGAACGCGGAACATGTCTGGATGCTTCGCCGATGATTTCAAGGTTTCGCAGGACGGAGTCGATTGTCTTGTCGTCTTCCTCGAATTCGCTAAAAGTCATTCCCTCTGTGTATCTTTGAATTCGGGAAATGCATTCCAAGATATCATCGAACCGTATTTTCCAATTTCTAGGCGGCATGGATTGCTTCCTTCAGGATGTTTTCACGCAGTTCTTTCCGAAGCGCTTCCGGTGTGACCAAATCTACTTTTCTGGCGAGCAATTCTTCGAGATAGTGTTTGAGACGGGCGAACTCGAACAGGCCGATTGGCCTTTCGAAGTCCACCAGAAGATCAACATCACTGCGTTTTCGAGCCTGGTCACGAGCAATAGACCCAAACAGGGAAATCGAACGAACGCCAAATTTTTTCAACTGGCGCTTATGCTTTTTCAAGAGGGAAAGAATTAAATCGCGTTCCATTTTGATCCAATTTTATCATGCTAAAAAAACTATGGCTCCACATAAAACATGCGGAACAGTGCAGCGCCAGTAATTCCATGTGTGCCGTCCATGTATTGTTGAATCGGCACGCGGACAACCAACTGCTCACTTGCTGATTTTTCAAACCAGAATTCAACAAATCCATATTTGCCTTGAATGAGTTCAGTTGGAAACTCAAGTACCACTTGCAAAACCTGCGACAGCCATTCGCCGAGTGTATCCTCGTTTGTTAGATCATCCACAGGAATGCGGACGTAAAAATCGGTTTCCATCGCGCCGAAGGTGGAGGTCCCATCAGGGTAGACGCAGTCCTCGCCGTAGAAACTCGCGTTTCCGCTTGCGGCTGGATTTAGATCGCGCATCCCTTCGTCGATCATCGCGCCCAACTCTTCCGCGTTGTGGTAGGCCCAAGTGTAGGCACATTGTCCAACAGGCGCGGCAACGGTTGGGGTGCCTGTCGGCTGTACAGTCGAAGTGACGGTAGCTGTTGGCAATAGCTTTGGCGGCGCGTTGAATAAATTTTGTGCCAGCACGCCAGCGCCTACCAAAGCGGCGATAATAATATAGGGAATGTTTTTTTTCATTAATTCCATTTTAACCTAATCTGAGGATTTTCATCACTTGGCTGTTCATTCGAGTTCGTTTATAAATCCTGTATGCGATTACTTGACCTGCCCCTTAATGTCCATGCGCGATTATTATCGTTTGACGAAGTCCGCGCAAAATTGAAACAATATGGTTTGTATGTCGGCGACGAAATTCGCGTGGTGCGTGTCGCGCCGCTGGGCGGCCCCTTATTGGTGGAAGTCAACGGGCGCGAGATCGCGCTGGGCCGCGCCGTGGCAGAAAAAATTTTAGTGGAGCTGAGATGAGAGTTGCCTTGATCGGTTTGCCGAATTGTGGGAAGAGCACGTTGTTCAACCAGGTAGCGGGGTACAAAGCCGAAACGGGAAATTTCAGCGGCACCACCGTCACTTTCACCGAGAGCCGAGTCCGCGTGGCGGGGGAGGTGATCGAGCTGGTGGATCTGCCCGGCGCGTATTCGCTTGATGAAGGCAGCCCAGCGGAGCGGGAAGCCGCCCGATATCTGGATTCTCGCGATGTGGATGTGATCATCAATGTGGCGGATTCGACTCAACTGTCAGCGGCTCTTTCTTTAACGTTGGAGTTGGTTGCACTCAACAAGCCGATGATCCTCGCCCTGAACATGATCGACGAATCCGCGCGCATGGGTCTGCACATTGATGCCGAAGGTTTGTCTCATCAGTTGAACGTGCCTGTGCTTCCGCTCGTCGCCAGCAAGGGACGGGGCGTAAAAGGATTATTCATAAAAGCATTGGAAGTGGGGAAGAAGAAAGAGGAAAGAAAGCAAGAAGGCGGAATACAGAAGGCGGAAGACAGGCATACGTTTGCTGTTAACATGGCAAAAAAATATGTAACCCAGGGCGAGAGACGAATCATCTGGCGCGACAGGCTCGATAACGTTTTGCTTCATCCTGTGTGGGGATATGCGATCATGCTCTTCGTGTTGTTTTTATTTTTTCAGGCGGTTTATGGAATCGGGAAGGTCACTGAGCCGCCTTTGCTGGCTTTGTTCGATTGGATAATGAAAGGCGTACTTGCCCCTTTTGAGGATGGGTCATTTTTTGCTCAGATCATCCTCGGCGTATTGCAAGGCATTGCGGCGGGTGTTGCAATTGTTCTTCCGTATCTTCTTCCGTTTTTGCTGGGACTTGGCATGTTGGAAGATATTGGCTATCTGCCGCGCGTCGCATTTTTGATGGACGCATTCATGCATCGTATTGGCTTGCATGGAAAAGCCATTGTGCCGTTTATTCTTGGCTATGGATGCAACGTGCCTGCCGTCATGTCCACGCGCACGTTGGAGGAACCGCGCGATCGCTATATCGCCGCAGCGTTGGCGGTGCTTGTCCCATGCGCTGCGCGGCTGGCAGTTGTGTTTGGATTGGTAGCATTTTATTTGGGGCCTATTATTGCTTTTATATTATTTCTATTCAACTTATTTATCATCGCGCTGACGGGAAAGATCCTTTCACAGATGACACCCGAAGATACGCCCGGCCTTATCATGGAAATGCCGCCGTACCGCGTACCCACCGTCAAAAATGTGTTCGGCAAATCCTGGTTTCGCGTGCGCGAGTTTGTGGTCGAAGCCTGGCCGATCCTGATCGCAGGCAGTGCTGTGCTGGCGATCTTGAATTATCTCAACGTTGCCTATATCTTCAATTGGATGGTGAGGCCGCTTACCTGGTTGATCGGTCTGCCTTCTGAAGTGGGCGTTCCGCTCATCTTCGGTATTCTCCGCAAGGAACTTTCGCTCGTCATGTTAAGTCAGGCGCTCGGCACCGCGGACTTTAAATCAGCCTTGTCCTCAGAGCAGATGATCGTGTACGCAACTTTTGTAATGTTCTATTTACCATGCCTTGCCACACTGTCCATTCTACGCCGTGAACTCGGCACCCGCGCCATGTTGACCATATCCGCTTTGACGGTCATTGTCGCTTTGCTGGCTGCTCTGTTGACGCGTGGCGTGGCGATAGTATTGCTGTAGCTTCCCATGTCGTTGCGAGGGCGATGCTATTTCGCCCGAAGCAATCTCCTTGTTAAGTAACTCACCTTACGCAGTCCAGCCTGTAGCGCGACATTTATGTCGCCCATTTTGCGAGATAAATGTCGCGCTACCGCGTAAGGTGAGTTAAGTAATTCAAGTTGCCACCTTATTCAATGTCATCGCAGAGTCGCGGAGGGCGCAGAGAAAAAGTCATTAAACCTCCGCGAACTCTGCGCCTCTGCGGTTCAAAATAGTTTTACAAAGGCTCTTATCCTAAAGGTAACAACCTGGGTTAAGTAGGAGATTGCTTCGTCGCAAAGGACAAGTTCGCTCCTCGCAATGACGAAAAATTGTGTAAGATAAAAAAGAAGGCCGCAACCGCGACCTTCTTTCGTCTTTCTTCATCCTCTTTACTTCAACATATCCATCACAGCCGACGCCATCAACGCCGACCCGCGCACTAATGCTTCTTCGTCAAAGTCAAACTTGGGGTGGTGGTGACTGTAATCCAGATGCCTTGCCGGGTTATTCGAGCCGATGAAGAAATAGCAGCCGTCCACTTTTTCCTGCATGAAGGCCATATCTTCCGCGCCCATGGTCAGGTAATTGGCTGTGTCCAAATCTGTTTCAGGGAATAGGCGTCGCGCAGTCTCCTGCACTCTTCCTGCAACTGAATCATTATTGATAACAGCAGGTGTAACGCGTTGAACAAGGATGTCAACCTTGCATCCCATCGTTTCGGCAATACCGCGCACGATCTGCTCGAAGCGCTCCAAGACCATCTTGCGGACCGAGAGGTCAAAGGTGCGGATGGTTCCGGTCAACTCTGCTTCCTGCGGAATGATGTTGAATGCTGTTCCAGAATGTAATGTAGTAACGCTAATGACCGCGGCATGTAAAGGCGCCACATTACGCGCAGCGATGCTTTGTAATGCCACAACAATCTGCGAAGCTGCAACAATCGGGTCAATGGTGGTGTGAGGTGCGGCACCGTGCCCGCCTTTGCCTGTTAACTTGACGGTGAATTGTTCCGCGCCAGCCATGACCGGTCCCTTGGCAACGTTCACCCAGCCGAGCGGCTTTTCATTCCACAAATGCATGGATAATGTCTTATCTACTTTGGGGCCATCCAACACACCGTCGCGCATCATCATTTCCGCGCCGCCGACTTCTTCGCCGTTGAATCCTTCTTCTGAAGGCTGGAAGCAAAACTTGACCGTGCCAGCCAAATCCTCGCGGTGTGCGTGCAGCATCTTTGCAACCGTCAAACCGATCGCGGTATGGCCGTCATGTCCGCAGGCGTGCATCACGCCTTGAGTTTGTGACGCGTATTCTGCGCCGGTGTCTTCGCTCATGGGCAGGGCGTCCATGTCAAAGCGGATAAGCAATGTGGGCCCGGGTTTCGCGCCTTCAAGCAAACCAACCACGCCGGTCTTGCCGACACCCTTCGTCACTTCAAGCCCCAGCGCTTCCAATTCCTTGGCCACGATTCCGCCTGTGCGGATTTCCTTGAATCCGAGTTCTGGGTGCATGTGAAAGTCACGCCGCATGGATTGGGTGTAGGTGAATAAAGATTTAGCTTCATTCAGAAAATCGGTCATGTTGGCTCCTTGAAAATTTGTTTTGGAGTGCAAAATCTCCTGATTTTGCACTGAATGTTTTTCATTTTCCATGTGCCGGGAAAATCCTCACGATCTTGTGTTGGTAGATTTTATCCCAGCTTTGCCTTGAAACTGTATCCTCTTCGGGCAAAACAAAAACAGGATGCAAATCTCCCGTAAATGCAAAGCCTTCATCCAGTATCAATGTGACGCTGTCATCGCTGTGGCCGGGCGTGTGGATGATCTCTCCTGCCAGCCCGATCCCTGCGAGGAATTTTCGGCTCTCACTTAACTGGAGCCTGATACTGTCATCCGTTTGAATTTGAACGTAGGGGAAGTTTTTGGTCTTGAAGAATTCCGTCAACTGCGAAACAAAGTCAACTTGAACATCCGGCAGCAGATGTTTGATGCCGAGGTTTTTCAATTCCTGGGTCAACCCCGCATGGTCTGGGTGGAAGTGAGTTACAAACAAATATTTAATATCTTGTATTCCAATCCCTTTGCGTTTGAGTTCCGCTGAAAATTGCGGAAGCGTCCCCGGCCAGCCGCAGTCAACAAGCAATTTTCCGCCCTTGATGTCGATTGCATAGTAGTTTGTAGATTGGTATCCAACGTTGACGATGTTCATTATATGTTTTCGTCATTGCGAGGAGGGCGTTCTTCCCGACGAAGCAATCTCCAATCCAACGATGAGATTGCTTCGGGCGAAAAACAAGAGCGCCCTCGCAACGACATTACTATGAATATTTCACAACTCTAAACTTCTCTTCGTACCTTGGATTTTCTTCCGTGCTGTCTTCTGTTCTTCTTGACTTGAATCTCTCGATAAGTTTTTCAACATCCTGTACCTGTGTCTTATGTTCAAGGACGGCTTTCATTTTTACATCCCAGGTATCGGTCACATCAATCGTTGTGTTGGGCTGATTGGTGAGCGAGCACCACACTTCCTTTGGCATGTGCGGTTGAAAACCTTCGATGATCAATTCGGGGAAATAAGCAATATTGCCAGCGGCGGGAAAAACTGCATCCAATACAGCTTGTCCGCAGTAACGGTGGTCGGGATGATTGATACCGTATAACGCAAACAGGTTTTGCGGGTCACAGGTGACAAGGATATCAGGCTGATGCCTGCGGATCTCGCGCACAATGTCACGGCGCAGTTTCAAGTCTGCTACAACGTACCCATCTTCACGGTCCAGGAAATGAACCGCTTTTGCGCCGATGACTTTCGCCGCGTTGTTCTGTTCATCATGTCTGATCGCGCACAAGTTGTCGGTTGTCATTTCAGGGTGAGTGGTGGGATTGAATCCCTTATCGCCGCAAGTCAGGAGAACATACGTGATCTCATGTCCGGCAAGTGCCCAGCGTGCGAGCGTAGCGCCACAAAAAAATTCTGGGTCATCGGGATGAGCCAGAATTACCAGAATTTTTTGCGAGGTTTCCCAACGGTCAGTTATTTCGGTCATTGTTTTTCTTGAGTGGACTGGCCTTTCCGCAAGTGCATCCGCCGCCTTCGTGACGGTCACAAGGAGCCTGGGATTTGCGGCGCAGGGCTTCGAGTTCATCCCACGGTTCGATCTCTTCACGTGAGAAGGTCATGGTCTGCGGACGGTCCGTGCCGCTCTCGATCAGCACCATCACTTTATCGCTCATGGGAATCAGGTCAATCACCTTGCCTTCACCCTTCGGCGTGACCACGCGTTTATTGCGTTTAGGCAGGGTTTTGCGCGCTTCCACATACTGCTCGTATTCGTAAATCAGGCAGCAGCGCAAACGTCCGCACATTCCGGTGATTTCGTTGGGCGTGAGTGAGATGCCCTGTTCCTTGGCCATCTTGATCGAAATGGGAGAAAAGTCGGTTAGGAATTTTGAACAGCAGCGGGTTTCGATTCCACACGCACCCATACCGCCGAGGAATTTCGCCACATCACGCGGGCCGATCTGACGCATCTCGACATGCGTGGTCGGATACAGATTGCTCATATCCTTTTTCAGCGACTTGAGATCGGCTTTCTCTTCGCTCTCTGTGCTGAACAGGAAGGCGAGGCGCGAACCGTCATAGTTATATTCGGCTGTGACGATCTTTACATCTCTGAGATGCAGTTCGGATGCGCGCGCGCGGCAATTGATCATGGCTTCAGTTTGCCTGGCCTGCCAGGATTGCTGGAGCAGTAAATCGCGCGGGTTGGCGCGCCGCTCCACAGATTTCCATCCGCCTTCTGGTTGAGGGGGAGCCTCTTCCAAAACTTGGACAACCTCACCGAGATGCCTGCCGCGTGCGGTATCCACAATGACATGCTCGCCTTTTTTTACATCGGGCAGAGCAGTGGAGTCAAAATGGTAGATTTTGCCTATTTTTGTGAATCGAACACCGATAATATTTGTTTGCATGGCCGCAATTATACCGTACACCTCCACAAGCCTCCCGCCTTTCTGCACATATTCTGCACAATTGCTGTGTATCCTGTAGAAAATAAAAAGGAGATACGAAAATGGACTTTCTCAAAAATAAAAAGATTAGGAATTGGGGAATTGCGGTTGTAATTGTGATTGTAGCGGTTATGGTTGGACAGAGTTTTTTCTCTGCCAATAACGCTAATGCGGCGGTGGCAACAGAAGCCAAAGTTATGACACTACATGTGGCTGAGACAATTGAGGCTTCAGGCTCATTGGATGCCCAGCCCTTCGCAAGGTTAACTTGGAAAACAGGCGGCGTGGTGAAAGCTGTGAATGTGAAGCCCGGGGATTTTGTGAAAGCTGACGCGATTTTATTGACTCTCGAACCTGCCAGCACTTCGGCTGCTATCGTCTCGGCTCAAGCGGACCTGGTAACTGCTCAAAAAAATCTGGAAGATTTGCTTAACTCAAACATTGACCTGGCGCAGTCTGTGATTGACCTGAAAACTGCGAAAGAGTCCTATGAAGATGCCGCAGATTACCTGGAGTATTTGCAAAATGATAAAAAGATTCCATTGACAGAAACAAAGCTGATATTGCACCGAACGCCGATGGGCTATCAATATGAATACAAGACAAGAAGTTTCAAAGGCCCCGCAACACAGGATATGCTGACAGAGGCGCAGAATGATCTTGCGTTGAAACAGGCAAAATATGAAGAAGTTCAGCGCACTTATGATCGTCTAAAGGATGGCCCCAATGCGCAGGATGTACTTGCCGCTCAAGCCCGGGTGGATGCCGCCCAAGCGACAGTCAACTCGTTGAGCATCATCGCGCCATTCGATGGGCAGGTGCTTTCGGTGGATCATCGCGTTGGAGATGTGGTGGACACAGGCGAGTTGTCGGTGAATATTGCGGATATGGATCATCTGTACGTCGAGACGCAGGTGGATGAATCAGATATAGCGAATGTCAAATTGGGCAACCAGGCCGAAGTTACGTTGGATGCGGTGGCCGGTATCCAACTCACAGGCAAAGTGGCGGCGATCAATCCCGTAGGCGAGACGGTGGGCGGTTTGGTCAAGTACAACGTCCGCATAGATCTGGATAAAGTTGCCGAGGGTACGTTCCTGCCGCTTGGTTCGACTGCAAATGTGGTTATCAAAATCAAGGATGTGGAAGCGACCCTGGCGGTGCCGATCACGGCCATCCAAAATGACAGCGAGGGCGAGTTTGTATGGGCGGTTCGCAATGGTGAGACAGTGCGTGTGAATGTGTTGGGCGGCGCGATTGTCGGTGAGCTTGTGGCGGTGACGGGTGATTTGCAGGAAGGTGAAACGCTGCAGATCGTCCATGAGAGCAGTTTCGCTGCGCCCAACCCGTTTGGAGGGTCACGATGATCCATGCTGAAGAGTTAATGAAGGTCTATCAGATGGGTGACAATGAAGTCCGCGCGTTGGATGGCGCGAGCTTCACCATCGAAAAAGGGGAGATGGTCTCGATCATGGGGCCGTCTGGTTCTGGCAAGAGTACGTTGATGTCCATCATCGGGTGTTTGGATGCGCCGACAGGCGGCAAGTATTTACTCGATGGTGTGGCCGTGGAAAACCTGGATGAAACGCAGCTGGCCGAAGTGCGCGGGCGCAAGATCGGCTTTATTTTTCAGCAGTTCAATTTGCTGGCGCGCACCAGCGCATTGGAAAATGTGATGCTGCCATTGACTTATGCAGGCGTGACGGGCAAGGAACGTGAAGCCCGCGCCATGAAAGCTTTGGAACGGGTCGGGCTGGGGGATCGAACGCATCACGCGCCGAGTGAACTTTCGGGCGGTCAGCAGCAGCGTGTGGCGATTGCGCGCGCGCTGGTGAATGAACCCGCCATCCTGCTTGCTGACGAACCGACAGGCGCATTGGACAGTAAAACAGGTGTGGAGATTATGGATTTGTTTCAAAGCCTGCACAGGGAAAGCGGTCAGACTGTGATTTTAGTGACGCATGACGCGTATGTGGCGCGGCACACCGAGCGCATCATCCGCCTTTCGGATGGGGCGATTGTTTCCGATGAAGCCAATCTCAACCCGATCAAAGCTGGCACGCCGCGCGCGGAAGAGTAAAGGAATATAAAATGTTATTTTCTGAAAATATAAAAATTGCCATACGCGCCTTGCGCGCGAACAAGATGCGCTCTGTGCTCACAATTTTAGGAATCGTGATCGGCGTTGCCACTGTAGTAGCTCTGCTTTCGATTGGCGAAGGCGCAACCGCCAGCATCACCAGCCAGATACAAAGCGGCGGCTCCAACCTGTTGACTGTGTCTCCCGGCAAACAGCAAAATATGATGTCTGGGACGGGGCAATCACGTCAGGCAAGCCACATGTATTACGATGATTATCAATTGCTCGAACGCGGGCTTGCCAGCAACATCTCTGCGATGGTACCTGTGTATCAATCATCCTATACGGTCAAGTTTGGCGGTGAGAGTTTTAACACCAACATAGTCGGCGTAATGGAAGATCACAAGGATGTGCGCTCCTTCGCCATCGCAGAAGGACGCTTCATCACCGATGGAGACAACAAATCCCAATCTCTGGTGGCTGTGCTTGGAGATACGGTGGCAAGGGATTTGTTTGGCACTCTTTCCCCCATTGGCAAAACCATTTCCATCAATGGGGTGAAGTTTCAGGTGGCTGGTGTGCTGGAATCCAAGGGCGCTTCGCTGGGTTCGCCCGATGACAATATCTTCATCCCAATTGAAACAGGCTACGCCAAGCTGTTTGGTGAAACCGCATTGTATAACGGCAGGAAGACCGTCAACAATATTCTTATTTCGGTGGAGACAACGAGTGCGATGGATACCGTCTCAGCGCAGGCCGAATACTTGATTCGCCGCTCGCATGAATTGGCCCCTACAGATGAGTTGGATTTCAGCGTGCAAAGCCAGGCAGATACGCTTGAGACGTTGAATTCCGTCACGCAGACTCTGACCATTTTCCTCGGCGCAATTGCGGGTATCTCCCTGCTGGTAGGCGGTATCGGCATTATGAATATCATGCTCGTTACTGTCACTGAACGCACCAAGGAGATTGGCTTGCGTAAAGCCGTTGGCGCGACGAAGAATCAAATCCTCACGCAGTTTCTCATTGAAACGGTCACGTTGAGTCTCTTGGGCGGCATCCTTGGTATTTTGCTCGGCGTTGGAATTGCTCTCTTCTTTAGCGTAACGGGATTAATTGGCTCAGTCATTACCGCCAATTCGATTTTGCTGGCGTTCTTCTTTGCCCTCGTGATCGGCGTATTCTTCGGTTTGTATCCCGCCTTCCGCGCCGCGAACTTGCATCCGATGGTTGCGTTGCGATATGAGTAAATGCAGAAGTAAGAATGCAGAATGCAGAATTTCAAAAATCCATTCCTCATTCCTCATTCTTCATTTTATAATATTCCCATGCCCAAGAAAATCCTCATCGTAGATGATGAACCCCAGATCGTGGAAATCTGCCGAGACTATCTCAAAGCGGCTGGTTACGAAACAGTCACAGCCAGCAATGGTGTGCAGGGAGTTTCCCTTGCGCGCCGTGAAAAGCCCGATCTGATCGTGCTCGACCTGATGATGCCCGAGATGGACGGTCTCGATGTCTGCCGTGCAATTCGCCATGAAAGCGATGTGCCCATCATCATGCTCACCGCCCGCGTCGAAGAGACCGATAAACTCATTGGGCTTGAACTCGGCGCAGATGATTACATCACCAAACCGTTCAGCCCGCGTGAGTTGGTGGCGCGCATCCGCGTTGTGCTGCGGCGAGTCATCAGCACACCCGATAGTGATGTGATCCGCGTTGGCAATGTGGAGTTGGATCGCGCCCATTATGAAGTTCATATGCCTGATAAAACTGTTCCGCTTACATCCACTGAATTTGAAATTCTCGCCACACTGATGAGCCAACCAGGCCGCATCTTTTCCCGCGCTCAATTGCTCACCGCCACACACGGCGTCACCTTTGAAAGCCTGGAACGCGCCATCGATTCACATATCCGCAACCTGCGCCGCAAACTGGAACCCGATGAACTCATCATCACCGTGCATGGTGTAGGATATAAATTTCATGCTGAGCCAGGCGCCGCCCTGAGCGCGTCGAAGGGTCGAAGCATTGAGGCTTGATATGCAATCATCCACCCGTGAGATCCGCTGGCGTTTACTGCTGCTTTTGCTGCGGGCATTTGTAATCGTCCTGTTTTTATCGTTTCTATTTTTTGTCGGCGTCACAGGATATTTCCTCACATCGTCTTCTTCGACCCCCGTACCATTGCCGTTTACAAACACGCTGGAGGGATATTATCTTGCCAATAACAGTTGGGATGGTGTGGAAGCGGTCTTTGAAACAATGAATGTATTTGATGCGTTGAATCCGATTTTGCTTGACCCTGAACAACGCATCATTCTGGACCGTAGAACTGGTTCTGTTTCGACGGTTGGTTCAAGCTATGAGTTTCAACACCGCGATTTTGTCGTCGAACTGAAAACGAATGACGATCTGGTTGGATATCTTGTTATCACAACATACTCCTTATCCGCACGCCTGGGGGTTGCGCGCGCAATCCTTTTGCCCATCGGGATGATCTCGTTTATTCTGGCATTATTCCTGGTGGTTGTTTCGATTCTGCTTGTTCGCCGCTTTGTCAATCCGCTGGCAGATGTGATCTATGCCGCGCGCTCTGTTGCCAATGGCAAGTTTGATACGCGTATCCCCACCGAAGGCCCGCAGGATTTGCGCAGCCTTGCAGAGAGTTTCAATGAAATGGCGTCCTCGCTCGAACGCAATGACCGTGAACGCCGCGATATGCTCGCCGACATTGCCCACGAACTGCGCACTCCGCTCTCCGTTATTCGCGGACGCCTCGAAGGAATCATAGACGGGATTTACACTGCCGACGGCGGACAAGTCTCCCTTGCCCTCGAACAAACCTATCTCCTCGAACGCCTTGTGGATGACCTGCGCCTGTTGACCCTTGCCGAGACGCGTCAATTGCACTTTGAAAAGAAAAATGTTGATCTTGCTCAATTGATTCAACATTCAATCGAAATGTTCTCAGCCGAAGCCCGCGAAAAAAATATTTCACTCTCTCTTGAAAAGGGCAGCGGCGATTTCTCTGCCGAGCTTGACCCACAACGCACCGAGCAGGTGATTGGGAATCTAATCGGCAATGCCCTGCGCTACATTCCCGAGAACGGCAAAATATGGGTCGTATTGGAAGAGACCGCTGAATCCATCCGCGTATCTGTCAACGACAATGGGCCTGGCGTTACAGAGGATGAATTGCCATATCTCTTTGACCGCTTCTGGCGCAAAGACAAATCCCGCGCGCGCAGTGCAGGCGGCACAGGATTGGGACTCGCGATTGCGAAGCAGCTTATCGAGGCGCAGGGCGGGATAATTGGAGCGAGGAATTTGCCAGAAGGTGGATTGCAGGTGCAAGTCAACTTCAAAACCAGATAACAAAAAGACCTGATGGGCAGTTACTCCCATCAGGTCTTCCCTAATTCCTAATCACTAATTACCCAATCCCTGATTCATTCCACAATATTGATTGGCAAAGCATTGTTCGCCGTCATCGCCGCCACACTGACCTTTGCCGCGATCTTCTGAGAAATCTCTTGAAGCGACTTCGCAACATCCGAATCAGGATGGGAGGAAACGATCGGTTTGCCAGTATCCCCGCCAATGCGGACGTTTTGATCTATCGGCACTTTGCCGAGGAATGTTGTGTCGGTTGCCTTTGCAAGTTCTTCGCCGCCGCCCGAACCGAAAATGTCCATGCGTGTGCCATCGGGCAGATCGAGATAGGACATGTTCTCGACCACGCCGAGGATGGGTACTTCCAACTGTTTGAACATGTTCAAACCACGGCTGGCATCTTCCAGTGAGACAAGCTGCGGTAAAGTCACAACAACCGCGCCGCTCAATGGCAGGGCTTGTGCAAGCGATAATGCCGCATCGCCTGTGCCGGGCGGAAGATCAATGATGAGATAGTCCAGTTCGCCCCATTCCACATCGCCAAGGAATTGGCGAATGGCGGAGTTTAGCATCGGTCCGCGCCAGATGAGGGGCTGACCGGGCTTGACAAGCAATCCCATGGAGATCATTTTGATTCCGTAGGCATCTGCAGGGATGAGTTTTTGTCCATTAGGCGGAGGGAGTTTGTCCACGCCGAGCATGGTGGGAGTGTTGGGGCCGTAAATATCCGCATCCATGAGACCGACGCGCGCTCCGCTTTGAGCGAGCGCAACTGCAATATTCACCGATATGGTCGATTTGCCTACGCCGCCTTTGCCGGAACCGACAGCGATCGCGTTGCGGATGGGCATGTTGACCAGCCCGCGCATTCGGCCATCATTCGGCACATCCGAATCCATTTTGACTTCGATGTTTTTCACGCCATCAACGGTCATCACGGCTTCGCGGACTTCCTTGTCAATTCGTCCGCGCAGGGGGCAGGCGGGAGTGGTGAGCATGACTGTAAATGAAATTTTATCTCCCTCGATCTCCAAGTTGCGGATCATATTCAGGGTGACAAGGTCCTGATGTAACTCAGGTTCCTGCACCTTGCTCAACGCGGCCAATACTGATTCTTTTGTAATTGTCATTTGGTTTACCTATGTAAAATATAATGTCGTTGCGAGGAGGGCGTTCTTCCCGCCGAAGCAACCTCATAATTAATGGGAGATTGCTCACCTGCACTGCAACAAACGCAGTGCGGCGCAAGTGTCGGGCAAAAAGCAAGAGCGCCCTCGCAACAACATATTATGATGCGGCGGCGGCACTTGCCTCAGCCTTGGCGGCCTTGGCGGCTTCCTTGGCCTTGCGGGCTTCCTCTTCGCGGTTGTAATTCTCGGGTCGAATGCCCGCATAATATTTTGCAGGTTTCAGTAATTTATCGAGGTTGTATATATTGCGCTGATAGGATGCGATATCGAAATCGTGATCCATCTTGATCGCATCGAAGGGACAATATTCAGCGCAGAAACCGCAGTTCATGCAGATATCCATGTCGATGTAGAAATCTGTCGGAACAGGAACAGGCCTGCCCGTCGAAGGATCGTTCGTCCGCACGATCCAGATGCATTGCGGCGGACACACCTTCGCGCAAATTCCGCACGAAGTACAGCGTACTTCCTTCCTGCCTTCCGCGCCTTCATCGTAAACCAAAAACGGCACATAGCGAAATTCCTCGGGCACGATCAATTGCTCTTCGGGATACTGCACTGTGAAGATGCCTTTGGTGTTTTTGCTGGAGCGATGAGCCACGCCTTCGACTGTGTTGTAGCGTTTCTTGCCGCGCAGCACCCACGAGATGTCTTCGGTGTATGTATCCCAGAATCGCTTCCAGGTAACGCTTAATCCTTTAAGAATACCTTTTCCGTACATAAGTTAATTCTCCATTTCCCGTCATTGCGAGGAGCGCACTTTGCGACGAAGCAATCCCGACCTTGAATGGGAGATTGCTTCGGGCGAAAGAGCATCGCCCTCGCAATGACGAAAGGCATTTATCTATCCAACTCGCCCATGACGATGTCGAGCATGGCGAGCAAGGCGACGAAGTC
>JACRBH010000257.1 GCA_016234535.1 Chloroflexota bacterium | reverse complement strand
GCTGATCAACGCGAGGTAGCTTGATAGTTTTTGGTTTTCGCCTCCTCATACATAACTCCTTAAAAGAATTTGTATGAGAAGTATAGGGCTTATTAATGTGCAACGACTATGTTAAATTACTTATCGAACATACCACTAGGTTAGGATTAAAGGCCGAAACTTATATCCGTATACCAAATATGTACCTCGTTGGGCAAATCCTTATTCAATTGTAATGTTGAGAGTGTGCCGTTTTCTGCTTTGTTATATATTAGGTCCGATCTCGCAGTTGACTCTTACTTCACTGAAATTGTCACAGTCGCAATCAAGCACTATAAGAATCTTGGATCATTGAGTGTGATCGTAGCGTTGTAGGTTATATCACCCAAATACACGATGCCAACAGAGTCAATATCAGTGACTGCGCTAGTGAGCTTTTCATCAGGGAGTGCATTCAGCTTTATGACAGCCGAATCGCCGATGGAGATGTTCGCCACGTCAAACTCTGATCTTAAGAAAGTCATACATGATACTAAACCTCATCCGCTTCAGATGGGATAGGCAAAGCATTAACAAACCCCTTTGCGCGGAATTTTTCTACATACTCTCGAACGACCCAATAATCCAAGCCAACCTGTTCGGCGATGTCAAAGACCGTGTGTTCGCCTTCGAATTTCATCATGATCTTTTCGATGGCGCGGTTGAGATCCCAGTTCTCGCGCCAATCCACCCAAAGGCCGTAACCACTGAGGAAGACGGGTCCACGGAATGTGCGTTTGGGGATGTAGTTGCTGGCGTAAATGCGAATGATCTCATCGGCGATATCCACGATTTCAAGCAGCAGGTCTTCGTGAATGATGTCGAGGTTGTCGTCACTGGTATGGTATTCGGGATATGGGAAGCGGCTGAGTGAAATGCTGGGGACGTTCACTCCTGCGCCATTGATAATGCGTTCATCGTTTGGGGCGACCATTGCAAATTCACCCTCGCGGAAATCTTTTCCTTGTTTTGTCAGCACTTGCTTTGTAATCCGATCGAGCAGATGAGTATCCTGCCTGGTGCGCTGAAAAGCAATCTGGCTTTGGCTGCCTGCACAGTCAATGAACATGCCGCCGCGCAGGTTGGGGATCAGGTCTTCATGATTGGCTAGGTAGGCGACCGTGCCAATGGTCTCTGGCCCGAACCAAAAGCGAATGCTCATGGAGCCAGCGGGCAGCGGTTTTTCAGCAAACCGCCGAGCAAGTTCCATCTCGCAGACGACGCCAGAGCCATCGTCATTGGCTTGGGCTGGGTGACAGGTGTGAGATTGAAGGATGAACTCGCCTGCTTCGGAGCTTGCTCCCCCCTCGGGGTGAACCACGCCGACACTGACCTTCATGCCATTCTCGGGATTTGTAGAGAATTCAGAGCGAATGACGGCGTGGTATTTTTTATCACGGGGTAATTGATCGAAAACATTCTTTGAAAGACAGAATCCCCAACTGCGTTCGTAATATTTGAATTCCCACGGGATCGCATTCGGGCGTTTCTCGCTGTAGCGCAAATGCGGTGCGAGTTCTTCCCATGTAAGAACTTTGTCAATCGGCAGGGAATATGAAATGATATGCAATGGATTATTTTTGAAATCCACAATCCGTTCACCGTCTTCGGTTTCAAGATAGGCTTCGTGAACAATATAACGTTCAGGGACTTTCCATGTCCATACTTGTGTAAGCGGGGCGTAATTCTCGGTGACATAATTTGCGGAGTCTGGCATGTAGGAGCCAATGATGTCATAGGTCTTGTCCATGTCATCGGACGCGAGTGTGCGGTTGAGATGGAGAAATTCAGCGAGAATTGATTTCAGGGAGGAGTATGGTTTCATGATGTTCCAAAATTAGGATGTATTAAAAACAATCCGCAAATTATACAGATTATGCAGATTTCTATCTGCGCAATCCATAAAATCTGCGGATGAAGTTTTGAGGTGGAAATTTAGCCGAACAGTTTTCGCAGTCTCTGCCAGCCTTGATTGATCTGGAAGGATTTCGCTCTCCATGTTCCGACGATACCAAATGGGATGAACAAGACAAAAAGCACATACACCGCTCCGCTGATGAAGCTGGCGCTTTCACCGATGTAACGGCGCAGGCCAAAATCCAGCAGGCGGTAGACTACAGCGCCAACCAATGCGCCATTGAGCGTGCCTACGCCGCCAATGAGAATGATGAGCAGGGCAGTGACGGTGAACCCCATGCTGGCAACGTTCGGACTGACGATGGGTTGATAAAGCGTGTGCATGAAGCCAGCCAGAGCGGCGGTCAATGAAGAGAGGGTGAGCGCGGCGAGTTTGAAGTAGAAGGTGTTGTACCCCAACATGCGGGCGCGGCCTTCGTTCTCGCGGATGGCGATGCAGACGCGTCCTGTGGGGGAATCGACGAAGCGTTTATACAGCAGATAAACCAGAATCAATATCGTCAAAGCTATAAAATAAAAACGGATGCGCTCATTGGCGGGGCTGATGAATGCGGGCGCGATCACGCCTTGTAGGCCAACATCCGCGCCAGTGTAGGGACCAAGTTCGCTGGACATGACAACGATATGGAAGACAGATCCCATACCCAGTGTAACGAGAGCGAATGTGATTCCTTTGACGCGCGGCAATACCAGTCCGAACAGAATGGCTTGCACAATAGCTGCAATAAAGACTAATCCAAGTGTTGCGGGAAGGGACAGGCCCAATGTCTTAAGGGAAATACCTGTTAGATATGCGCCCACGCCGAAGAACATGGAATGGCCGAAGGACAACATACCCGTGATGCCGAAGATCAAGTCAAAGCTCAAGGCATAAAGAGCTAGGATGAATATCTCGATGGCGAGTCCCTGGGCAAATTTTGCGTTGCCGCTTTCATTTGCAAGGACAGCCATTGGAGATTCACCATCCATCAGGCCGACGATGAACGGCAGAAGAATAAGCGCGAGGAGTGTTATGAGTGATGCGCGGTTGGATGAAAGAAATTTTTTCATGTCCGTCCTTATTCCTTTTTACCGAGCAAGCCATTTGGAAGAATGAGCAAAATGATCACCATCAGCAGCACAGTGGATGCAGGGACGAGCGGCGGTGTGGGTTTGAAAATAATATCTGTGAACGGGATGGCAATGCCGATCTGCCCATACTTGATGATGAATTGCTGGATGAGTCCGACCAGCACAGAACCAAGCGCGGCACCTGGATAATTTGTCAGGCCGCCGATGGCGAGGGCGATGAGCGCGTTGAGGAAGAGACTTTCGCCCATTGCGTTGGAAAGCCCCATTGAGGGCGCGGCGAGAATACCGCCGAGAGCGGCGAGCCCCACGCCGAGGCCGAAGACCATGGTGAAGACGCGGCGGACATTGATGCCCAGTGCTTCGACCATTTCACGATCCTGCACGCCTGCGCGGATAACCATTCCAAGACGCGTGCGTTGCAGTAACATCCAGATCGAGATCAAGACAATCACGCCAATGATCGGAATAAAAATCTCGTTATAGACGCGCACACGTCCATCCAGCAATAATATTGTGGAGCAATTGTTTGCCCACCAATCCGCAAAATTTGTGGCGGGGCAAACTCCGCCAGTGCCGTTGAAGAATGCGGGCTTTGGCATTACGAATTCGGGCCGCCCCCAAACCGAGCGGACAATTTCAATGCCGATGGCGCTCATGCCGAGGGTGAGCATGAGTTGATAGATCGGGCGGATGTACAGCGGGCGGATCAATGTCGATTCGATCAGTGCGCCCAGACCAGCGCCGCTTAATGTCGCAACCACAACCGCGATCAGGAAAAGCCAGTTCGAGCTGAGTCCCGTCAACACGGCAGTTAGTGATTCGTTAAAGATAAACGTGAGCAATGCAACGATCAAAAGAATTGCGAAGGCAGCAAAGTTCTTCCAAGTCAATTTGAACTGTTGCTGCGTTTCACTATTGAATAGTGAAAGCCCGAAAGCGCCGATCATGCTGGCAAGCACCAATCCGATCAAAGCGAGCGGCGCCGCAATTTCAGTGAAGACCGCAACTGGCGCGGGCAGGCGTGTGCCCGAATCTGCCATGAACGAATAGGTAACGGGGCTTTGTCCGTAGTTTTCAACGTCCCAGATGGAGATAGGATATCGGGGCAGGATAAAGCTGAAGATGAGGACGGAGACGAGGATCAATGCCCAGGGGAGAATCCGCTTCATACTTAAGCCGAGCCTGATTCGGGTAGCGAGAAACGGGTACACATCTGCGAGAGCGAATCCACTGAGTATCAACGCGAGCGGAGTCAGTAAATCCACAAAGGTATCAGGGCGGACAAAGACAGTCCAACCGATGTAGGCACCGATCATGAAGAGCGTGCCGTGCGCGAGGTTGAGCACATCCAACAGACCGAAGATAAGCGAGAAGCCCGATGCGACGAGGAATGTGATGGAGCCGACTGCAAGGCCGCGCAGCAGGGTGATGACAAAGTCTTTCTTTTCCATGCCTTGCGCTGCGGCAATGAAGAGCGCGGTGATGACGGCAAGCGTGATAAGGAGCACTGTGTTTTTGCGGAGGAATGTATTCATATTATGCGGCTCCCAAATAACGATGGATGGCGGCTTTGTCATTGGCAAGATCTTTCATGCTGCCTTCCTGCACGGAGCGCCCTTCTTCGATGATGACATAATACTCGGCAAGCCGACTCGCAACGAGGAAGTTTTGTTCGACCAGCACAATGGTGGAATCTTTGGAAAGTTCACGAATGACGGACATCATGCTTTCGATGATGACTGGCGCAAGACCTTCGCTGGGTTCATCGATCAACAGAAGATGATTGTCGGCAACGAAGGAGCGGGCAATGGCGAGCATTTGCTGCTGTCCGCCTGAAAGGCTGGTGCCAGGCAATGTGATCAGTCGTTTGAGATCTGGGAAGAGATCGAAGATGAAATCCCTCTTGCGAAGGTAATCACCTTTGACGCGTTCCGCGATTTTGAGGTTTTCCTCAACGGTCAGGTCGCGGAAGATGGCGCGGTGTTCTGGGACAAAGCCAATGCCCTTGCTGGCGATGTCGAAGGAATGCATACCCTGCACTTCCTTCCCTTCATAGATAACTTTGCCTTCACGTGGCGGAGTTAACCCGAGAATGGATTTAAGCGTGGTGGTTTTGCCTGCGCCGTTGCGCCCGAGCAAGGCTGTGATGGAGCCCTTGGGCACGCGCACATTTACGCCCTGCAAAATATGATATTGACCGATGAAGGTGTGGATGTTTTGTACGTCGAGGATGTATTCCATGAGACCTCAGTTTAGATAGCGGAGTAAAACGTCTCCAGACGTTTTACTATCGAAAGTCGGGAGACTTTCGACTCCGTTCTTACACATTCAATTCGTACAGCCCGCCAAGATAAGCGGTTTGGACTTCCTTGTTGGCGGCGATCTCGGCGGGTGTGCCTTCCGCTAGTACCATGCCTTGATGCATGACCGTGATCGCATCTGAAACGCTCATGACCACGTTCATGTTGTGTTCCACGAGCATGACGGTTTTGTTGCCTTCTTTTTGGATTCCCTGAATCAAGGCGATCAATTCGGGTACTTGCTCTGAAGCCATGCCTGCGGTGGGTTCGTCCAATAAAAGGACTTCAGGATCGGGCGCGAGGATCATGCCGAGTTCCAGTTTGCGCTGGTCGCCATGCGGAAGGGTGCGCGCAAAAGTTTGGGCACGTTCCTTTAAGCCAACTCGTTCGATGACATTCCATGTGCGTTCTTCATATTTTTTGAAACGCGAAGAAGCCTGCCAGAACTTGAAGTTGTCGCTTCCAAGCGCCTGTGAGGCGAGACGAATATTTTCAAAGACTGTGAGATTGGGGAAGATGTTTGTGATCTGGAAGGAACGCCCGATGCCGAAATGGATCGTGCGGTGGACGGGCTGGTGCGTGATGTCCTGTCCCTTGTAGATGACTTTTCCGCTGGTGGGTTCGAGGTTGCCGCTGAGTAAATTAAAAAAAGTTGTTTTGCCCGCGCCGTTCGGGCCAATGATGGCGTGTAATGAGTTCTTGCGGACTTTGATACTGACGTTGTCCACAGCAACGAGCCCGCCGAATTGTTTGCGGATGTTTTGGGTTTCAAGAATAAATTCGGTGGTCATGGCACCTTCCATTTTTTTGACCGTTGACCGTAGACGATGGACTGTTATAAAAACTCATGGTCTATCGTCCACGGTCTGTGGTCTGAAACTTGAGTGACTGAAACTCACATGAATTCCAGTCACTTCACTCATTGTAGTACTAAATTATTTTCCGCTCAGGTTGCCGTAGGGTAAAGCGCCGCAGCGATCCTTGAGAGCTTCGGGGAGAAGGCAAGGAGGCTCGGGGCGGGTGGTGTCTAAATATTCGTAGAAGTTGGCATCCGCTTCGGTCACGCTGACGAGCTTCATAATGTACATGTCCTGAATGGCGACATGATCTTCAGCGCGAATGGCAACAGTGCCCTTGGGGCCTTCGAAGGAAATCCCTTCCATGGCAGTCTTGAGTGCATCACCATTGGCATCGCCGTTGGTGGCCTTGATGGCTTCCACAACGAGGATGGCGGCGTTCATACCATCGGCGTCAAACAGGTCAGGCATGACACCATAGCGGGCCTTGTCCTGTTCTTTGAGGAAGTCATTGGCGGCATTGTTCGGGGCGCTGTAGTGATACAGAATGCCTGCGGTGGTGCCGACAGCGTTCGCGAAGAAGGTCGGCATGAGGACGTTGTCAATGAAGGTGGCGCCGAGAGCCATGGATTCGGTCACGCCCTGATCCTTGGCAGCCTGCACCAGGGATACGAAGCCTGAACCAGCCCAGGTAACGATGTAAGCTTCTGCGCCAGAGTTGGCGATCTGCTCCATGTAGGGAGTGAAGTCGGTGGTGTCCAACGGGGCGAAGATATCGTCAGCGACGAATTCTGCGCCTTCGAGGGTGCAGGCGTCGCGGAAGGCGGCTGCGGAACCCTGTCCAAACGCGTAGTCAGGAGCGATCTGGACGAAGGTCTTGTATTGCTGGGTGAGAGCAACACATTCGTTCATGGCGTCTTGATAGTTGTTGCGGCTGACGCGGAAGGTGTATTCGTTGAAGTTGACGCCAGTGATGTCATTGGCGGCGGCGGGAGCCACGATCAACGGGATCTTGCTTTCGAGGGCAATGCCCTGAAGGGTGGCGGTTGCGCCCGAGGAAACGGTACCAACCAAAATGTTGACCTTCTGAACATCGATCAGTTCGCGGGCAACGGTGGCGGTGTTTTCGGCATTGCTGCCATCATCGCGGACGTACACAATGATTTCGCAGTCGTCGATCTTGAAGGTGTTTTCCTGGGTCACGGTGATGTCAAATTTCTCACCAGCGGAACCAGCGGCGCCTGTTGCGTATTCCATGCCGAGCATGAAAGAGCGCAGGATGTGAGCGCCATAGATGGCCAACGCACCAGAGGCGTCGGAGATAAGCCCGACTTTGATCGGCTCAGCGCAGGTCAAACCAGCGGCGGGAGCTTCGGTTGCAACGGGTGCTTCAGTTGCGACAACAGGGGCCTCGGTTTCAACAACAGGGACTTCAGTAGGAGCCTCTGTAGCAGCGGAGGCGCAGGCAGCCAATACGAGTGACATGACTACCAGCAAAAATGCGAGCGTTCGAAAAACTTTCATTTTATTCTTCTCCTTGTAAATTAGTAGTTCGATTAATCAGCACAAGAGAACGCCTCTTATGCTGCAAAATCCGTAATTGTGCGCGAGGCTGCTTCCGCAACTTCAATTGGGAAGAAATGCCCCGCATTGGGGAGGATGGCTACCTTGCTCCCTGAAATTTTCTCGACTAAAAGCGAAGCGTTTTCAGGTGGGACAACTTTGTCGTGAGCGCCGAACAGGATCAAGGTCGGGACGTTGAGGCGCGGAAGTTTATCTTCAAAGGCTGCAGCTTCGGTCAATAATCCAAGACCGATGGCAAGTTGTGCCTGATACGGTGCAGGGTCAATTGGATTAGCAATGCGCCACTTGACCCATTCTTCGATCATCTCTGGATTCTTTTCTGACCAATCTGGCGCGGTGCTGACGGACAATCCATTTTTGAAACGGGTGAGCGCATCACTGGTCACATCGGTGAGGACTTTCATCGCCTCAGCCGTGACTGGTACATGATGCGGCCCGCCAAAGTTGGTCGAACACAAGATCAGTTTCGCCACCTTCTGCGGAAAATCAAGCGCCATTGCTTGAGCGATAAACCCGCCCATCGAATGACCTGCGATGATGGCTTTCTCAATTCCAAGCGCGTCGAGCAAGCCCGCTGTATCTGCCGCAAGCATTTGAGCAGTGTATGGGCCTGCGGGTTTGTCACTTTGACCAACGCCTCGATTATCGAAAGTGATGACTTGAAAATGCTCCGCCAAAAATGGAACCATCTTGTGCCATTGCCAAAGTGGATAACCAAGACCAGAGATCAACACGAGCGGTTGACCCGCGCCTTGAATTTCGTAATAGAGTTCGATTCCGTTTGATTGTGCTTTTGGCATATTGGTTCCTTTCAGTGGAAAGTGGGAAGTGTGTAGTGGTTAGAAAAACCACCCACCATCAACTGCCCACCACCCACTGTTTTATCAATTCAGCCTTGATCACTTTTCCATACGGTGAATAAGGCAATGACTCAACAAATTCAATACGCTTCGGGATCTTATATTTCGCCAATCGTCCCGAACAGAATTTCAACAACTCGCCTTCATCAACAGTTTGATTCGGCTTGCAAGCCACGATCATCAAACCGACCTCGCCCCATTTCTCATCGGGTTCGCCGATCAGCGCCGCATCTGCAACTGCCGCATGTTCACGGAAAACTGATTCCACTTCGGCGGCATACACATTCTCCCCGCCGCTGATGATCATGTCTTTGAAACGCCCAGCGATATAGAAATAGCCTTCTTCATCCATGCGTGCCATATCGCCTGTGTGGAACCAGCCATCGCGCAAAGATTGCGTGGTCGCATCTGTGTTATTCCAATAGCCTGCGCAAACGTGATCGCCCTTGATGATCAACTCGCCAGTTTCGCCAACGGGCACATCCTTGCAATCTGCATCCACCAAACGCATCTCACTGTGAAAGATCGGTTTCCCCACCGAACCCATTTTTCGCAGCGCATCTTCATCGGTCATCGAAAAACAATTCACACCAACTTCGGTCAGACCGTAGCCTTGGCGCATCGCCACACCTTTTGACTTGCTCCACGCTTCGATCAACGATGGCGGGCATGGCGCGCCGCCGCTGATGAAAAAGCGGACGTGGCTGAAATCAGCGTTTTCGAATTGTGGTGAATTCATCCACACTTGGAACAGAGTTGGCACGCCGAGAATGACCGTGCATTTTTCTTCAACGATCAATTTCAACGAAGCATCAGGGTCGAAGGTGCGTCCGAGCAAAAGTTTGCCGCCAACGTGAAAGAGCGGCGCAAGAAAAACGAACAACCCGCCCGAGTGAAACATGGGCGTGAGGATCGGTGAAATATCTTTTTCGTTCAGCCCCCACGACACAACGGTGTTGATGGAATTCCACACCACCTGTCTGTGCGGGAGGACTGCGCCTTTCGGCCGCCCCGTTGTGCCTGATGTGTACAGGATGCAAACGGCATCATCGCCTGAGATGACAGGCCGCTTCGGTTCTTCCGCCGAGGCTTGGTCGGCCAATTTTTCATATGCTTCCCCTGATACATTCGCACCTTCCAGCGAAATGAGTTGCTCCACTTTGATGGAGTCTTTCATCTCGTCATACACCGAAACGAATTCAGGGCCGACGATCAACACCTTGGGTTGGCAGTCGTTGACAATGTAGGTCAACTCACGCGAGGTCAGCCGCCAATTGAGCGGAGCAAGGATTGCGCCGAGTTTTGCCAAACCAAACAACAAGTCCACATAAGCAACGCTGTTGTGTGCCAGAATGGACACGCGGTCACCTTTTTCCACGCCGTATTTCTCACGCAGGAAATTTGCAGCGCGGTTGGCGCGTTGATCCAATTCCGCATAGGTGTAATGGACTCCGCTTGCGAGTTCGATCATCGCCTCGCGGTTCGGAGTCAGAAGTGCTCGTTTGGTCAGAATGTCGGCAGAATTCATGGGGTCGGTGTCAGGTTCCAGATATCAGGTGAAGGATGTGGAGAAAAAATCACGTGTCGAGTGTTAACAACCTGACACCTGACACGTGATACTTGACACTTTATTTACGTTCCTACAACGATTCCGCCATCTACGCGGAGGACTTCGCCAGTAATGAAGGAGGCGTCATCCGAAGCGAGGAAGAGATAGGCGTTGGCAATGTCGCGTGGTTCGCCCAAACGACCGAGCGGAGTGTGAGACTTCATGCCGTCCAAAACTTTCTCGGGCATGGCGGTGACCATTTCGGTGGCGGTGAAGCCAGGAGCCACCGCGTTGACGCGGATGTTGAATTTTCCAAGTTCGCGCGCCCACACTTTGGTCATACCGATCACGCCGAATTTTGTTGCGACGTAGTTGGTCTGCCCAAAATTGCCATCGAGGCCGACGACGGAGGAGGCATTTAGAATTACGCCGCCGCCCTGTTTCGCCATTACGGGGGCAACTGCCTGAGCGCAATTGAACACGCCCTTCAAGTTGACGGAGATAACGAGGTCGAAATCAGGTTCGGACATTTGCCCGACCAAATTGCCTTCCTTTACCTTTACCAACTGTCCATCACGCAGAACGCCTGCGTTGCTGACGATGACGTCAATGCGGCCGTATTTTGCAACGACATCGTCGACCCATTTTTGAACATCTTCGCGGCTGGTCACGTTGACCTTGTAGAACGCGGCGCCTTCGCCGAGTTCTTTGAGAGTTTCCTGTCCAACCGCTTCGTTGACATCACAAATCACAACCTTCGCCCCTTCTTCAGCGAAACGCAAAGCTGTTGCCTTGCCAATTCCCGCCGCCCCGCCTGTTACAAGAACTACTTTATCTTTCATTCTCATGAGTATTCTCCTTGAAGAAAAGTGACGGCGGATAGTTCGAGTCCGATGCAAGCAATGATGAGAACCATCCGCCATTCACGTGTTGTCTTTTTATCATCCCGCAGTTACCTGCGGGTTACACAGTTTCAGCATGTCGTTGCGAGGAGGGTGCTCTCCCAGCACTTGCGTACTGGGCAAGTGTCCCGACGAAGCAATCCCCGATTAACGAGTAAAGACTACTCGATGAGATTCTCCCGCTAAACAGGAGGTTGCTTCGCGAAGTGCGCTCGCAACGACATGGCTATGCTCTGAATGCCAAATACGTTTTCTTTGCTTCACCTTCGCCAAACTCAACGAAATCAACGCTCAAGGGTGTGCCGATCTTGATTTCATTTGGTTTCATTGGATCGAGGCCAGTAATGCGCGCGCTGATGTTCGTGCCTTCTTCAAGTTCAACAATGCCTGAGATATAGGGGTTCTTGCGGTCAAAGCCTTGTTCGGCCATGAAAGTCGGTCCGCTGTAGATCACGGTAAAGCCAGCGAGTTTTCCCTTGCCGCTGGTCTCGACCCATTTCATCTCTTCGCTGTGGCAGTTCGGGCAGATCGAGCGCGGAGGGGCGTAGGTTTTGCTGCATCTCGTGCAGCGGGTGGCCATCAATTTATGCTCGGCAATGTATTGATTAAACGACGCCGCTGAAAACGGACGGATCGTGGTGGTTTCTTCGCTCATATTCTTCTCCAATATTTCCAAAAAGCTTAACCACAAAGGGTCACGAAGGTACACGAAGGTTTTTGCTCTTTTCCTTTGTGACCCTTTGTTCCCTTAGTGGTTAAAAGGGTAGAACCTTAATTTCTCCGCTCGTAGACGTGGACGGCACAGGTGGAACCTGTCGCGCCGACGTTGTGAGTCAACGCCAGGCTGACATCGCCTGCCACCTGTCGCTCGCCTGCCTGCCCCCGCATCTGCTTGAATACTTCGACAGCCTGTGCCACGCCTGATGCGCCGACGGGATGTCCTTTTGCTTTCAACCCGCCTGAGGTGTTGATGGGCTTCGCGCCGTTGCGGGCAGTCACGCCGTCTTCGGCGGCTTTGAAGCCTTCGCCTGGGGCAAAGAAACCGAGGTCTTCGCTGGCGATGACTTCGGCGATGGTGAAGCAATCATGCACTTCGGCAATACGGATGTCTTTGGCGGTGACACCTGCCATTTCATAGGCATGTGTCGCAGCGACCTTCGCGGCGGGAATGGCTGTCAATTCGGGACGGTCGTGCAGGGCGGAGCCAGAAGCCTGTCCCGAACCAATGATGTGAATAGGATGGTCTGTGAATTCGTGCATACGTTCTTCGGCGACGAGCAACACTGCGGCGGCGCCGTCTGTTACGGGGGAGCAATCAAACAGGCGAAGCGGCCACGCAACTGTCGGGTTGCCTGATTCGTCATGGAGGAAATCCCAAATCGTTGACCATGTCGGGGCGGGCTTGCCCTTCTTGATCGCAGCCGCGACGCGTCCTTCCATCCACTTTTGAATGGTGACGCCAAACTGGGCATAGGGATTCAGGGAAGCATTGTCGTGATTCTTGATCGCGACGTTCATCAGATGTTCGGGCTTCATGCCGTAGCGGTGCATGTATGCGGAAGCCATTGCCGCATAAAAGCCAGGGAAGGTGAAGCCCGCGGGAATTTCAAACGGGACATCTGCCGCAGTCGCGAGCGCATCGGTGACGCCTGCAGTGTTGAGCGCGGTCATCTTTTCCGCGCCGCCGACGAGCACCACATCGTACAGGCCTGAGGCAATTGCCATCACGCCCTGACGAAGTGCAAGTCCGCCTGAGGCGCAAGCGCCTTCCACGCGTGTGGCGGGGATGGGAGTCAGGCCAACGGCATCCGCAAGCAGTGGGGCAGTGTGCGCCTGATGTTCGAACTGGTCACTGGAAAAATTCCCGACATAAAGCGATTCAATGACGGACGGGTCGAAGCCTTTATCTATGGACTTCGTCATATCCTTGAACGCTTCGACAAAAAGATCGCGGCTGTTCTTTTCTGCAAACGCCCCGAACCTGGACATACCTGCGCCGACAACTGCAACTCCGCGCGACAGGGATTTTGATTTAGGCATAAAGCCTCCTTTGAAATTCAGTGAGCAGTTTTCAGTTGTCAGTGATCAGTAATCAGTAATCAGTCTTTGCTAACAACTATTCACTGATTACTGATCACTTTTTTTACTGATTACTTTTCACTTATTACTTTTTACTTAAGTACTTTCCCGAGCGCCGTCATAAACTCCTCAGGTTTTTCAACGTAGGGAGTGTGACCTGTATCAGCGATGACAACTTCTTCATAGTCGCCGCCTTTGGCTTTGTATTGGTCAAGGATGTTGCGGGTCTGACCAACCATCGGCTGGGGAGGGTAGATTTCCTCACCAGGCCAGCCGGGAACGTAGCCCAGCTTGCCGAGTGTGCCGAAATCGAAGAAGGAATTGTCTGAAACGATCATGTCTGAATCGCCGCGCACCCAGAGGATGAAGGGCTTGGTCGCTGCGCCGACGAAATTCTTCACACTGTCGCCAACGTATTTCGGTGAAAGCGCGTTGATGGGACCAAATTTTCCGGGCGCAACATTGGGCCAATTGCCCGAGGGGACAAAGTCACCTGGGTATTTCTGCTCGCCGACTTTTTCAGTCATCAACGAGGTGAGCAGATCTTCTTCACGGGCAGGGACGAAAGGTGGCTTCCAGTAGAAACCGTTCATCACCACGCGCGGTGAAGCCTGCGGATTGTCGCTGCTGCGATCGCCTGCGGCCATCAACTTGGGGAAATCGGGGTTGACAACGCCGCCGCCTGAACCTGCAAAGTCATCGTAGCAGGGGGTACCGTTGACATCTTTTGAGCCGCCGAAGCCGTACATCGAGCCAGGGTTGACGACCGTTCCGCTCAGCACACGTCCGCCAATTGCGCCGACGAGTCCGAAGACAACCGCGCCGCCCATCGAGTGACCGACAACGTGAGTCTTTTCGATCTTGAGCGCATCCATGAAGCCGACCAGATCATCGACCCAATCACCCATGCCGCGAGTGGCATCGATCAACTTATCTTCGGTGTCGCCATAACCACGCAGGTCAGGCGCAATGCCGCGAAAGCCAGCGGGAAGTTTGAGCATGATCTCTTCCCAATAGGTTGCAGAAGAAGCATTGCCATGCAGGAACAAAACTGGCGTACCGTTTTCAGGTCCGCTAAAAAGCGCGTGCATTTTCAAACGGGGGGTATCAACAACCTTGGATGTGATACCGGGTAAAGTTGGTACTGTTGACATGTTTATCTCCTTTGGAATTTTTTATTCGTAGGGGCGACCCGTCCATATCGTCATGCAATTTGATTAATCATGACGGGTCGCCCCTACGTTTATCAAATAAATTGTTCGCGCAACTCACGCTTAAGAATTTTCCCTGCTGCCGAAATGGGCAGGGCTTCCATGAAACTCACTGACTTGGGGACTTTATATTTAGCCAACCGCTCTGTCATAAATTTCAATAACTCTTCCTCCGTCGCGCTTTGACTTGGTTTCAACACAACACAAGCCTTGCCAACCTCGCCCCACTTCGCATCGGGCAAACCGATCACAGCACACATATGGACAGCGGGGTGCTGGTACAACGCCTTTTCAATTTCGGCGGGATACACATTCTCACCGCCGCTAATGAACATATCCTTTTTGCGATCAACGATGTAAAAATAACCTTCGTCATCATATTGAGCTACATCGCCCGTGTGAAAATATCCGCGTTCATCGACGGCGGCTTTTGAGGCTTCTGGATTGTTGAAATAGCCTGAACTGTACGATGGACCTTTGAGGATTAATTCCCCCGCCTCATTCGGACCGAGGAACTGATTCTGTTCATCGACGATTTGTGCGTCGACGAAAAAGTTTGGTCTACCAATGGAACCAGCCTTGCGGATGGCGTCTTCGGGCGCGAGTGCAAAAATGCCGGGCCCGAACTCGGTCATGCCAAAGCCTTGCTTGAAGCGGATACCTTTCTCGGCGGTATATTTCTCAACAAGCGATACAGGCAACGGCGCGCCGCCCGAAGTGCAGAATCTCAATGCAGATAAATTTGCTGTTTCCCAATTTGAGGCAGTGGTCAACATTTGATACATGGTCGGTACTGCCGCAAAGATAGTGACCTTCTCGCGTTCAAGCAGGTTCAAAACTTGCGCAGGGTCAAATGCGCGGATAAGAATCGTCGTCCCGCCGAAGATGACTTGCGGCAGGGTGTAGACGAAAAGTCCGCCCGTGTGGAACATCGGGAAGACGTTGAGATACACATCGTTATGCGTTACATCATGGATGACGGTGTTGAGCGTGTTCCACGCGATCATGCGGTGAGACACTTCCGCGGCTTTGGGCAGACCTGTTGTCCCACCAGTGAATATCAAAGCGGCGATATCTTCTGCTTCGAGACTGGGACAGGTCACAGCGGAGTCAGAAGCGGATTGGAGAGTCGGTTCAAATGGAAGCGAATCCTTGACTCCGTTTCCATCCAAGTGAACAGTAATCAGTGGATAGTGATCAGTGAGGTTGCTGACGCTTTCTTTGAAGTCATCGGAGAAGACTAAAATTTTGGGATTGGTATATTGAAAAATTTCAAGCAGTTCCCGCCAATGCGAACGCCAATTGAGCGCGGTGTGGATGGCGCCGAGTTTGGAGCAGGCGAAGAAGAGGTCGAGATGCTCGTATCCGTCACGCCCGAGGATGGCGACGCGATCCCCTTTTTGGACGCCTTGCGATTTCAGCCAGTTGGCGATTTTGTTCGCGCGGCGATTCGCGTCACGAAAAGTGAGCCGCCATTCAGGAGATTTGCCCGCGTCGATGAATGCGAGTTTGTCAGGGGAGTACAGTTCTCTGCGTGCGAGATAATCACCGATGTACATTGAACCTCCTTGCAAAACGAAAGAAGAAAGACGAAAGATTTAATTCTTTCCTCAAATTATTTTGCTGCCCACTTCCAAACCGATGACGCCATCGTGATTCCGCCGCCGCTGGCGCAGAAGAGAATCACTTCCCCTGGCTTGGGACCTTTGCCTTGGGCAATTGCATCGTCCAAAGCCATGATGACACATGGGGAACCTGTGTAGCCCCACTTGTCCATCACCCAGTGAGTTTTTTCAATGGGTTGCTTGAGCAAGTCCATCATCACTTCAATGGTGCGGACGTTAAGCTGAGTAAAGTAATACTGGTTAACATCATCGAATGTCAGTCCTGTTTTATCGAGTGCGCCCTGCATAAGCTTGGGCCAATATTCGGTGTTGAAGGTCTTCGGAAATTTCTTGACGAACTCCACTTTCGGCCCGCCAAATTGCGCCATGTTTTCAGGCGTGCATGGACGATACGTGCCGCCTGTGTATATCCCCAGCGCGTCGTGGAAGGAACCAACTGCCAGCAAGTTCGAGGCGAGGAAACCCTGTTCCTCGCCAACGCCCAAAATGACCGCGCCCGCACCGTCCGCAAATAAGTTAGCGGTTTTCTTGTCCTTGTAATCAATGAAGCGACTCATGCCGTATCCACCCGCGACGAGGATGTATTTCATAGTTGGCTCGGTCATCAGGTATTTTGCACCCTGATCGAGAGCCGTGACCCAGCCCGCGCACGCGGAGTTGACATCGTAGCAGCCAGCTTTATCCGCGGCGAGTTTGTTCTGCACGACGATGGAGGTGCTGGGGGAAAGGTAATCGGGTGTGTCGGTGGAGACGATGATCAGGTCCAGATCAGCAGCGGTGATGCCTGCCCGTTCGAGGGCTTTCTTCGAGGCTTCGACGATGAGGTCGGAGGTGACTTGTTCGGGAGCCATCCAGCGGCGTTCTTTGATGCCGACGTTTGTCACAAGCCACTCGCCCGTGGATTCGCCCATCATGGCGTCCACTTCGGCGTTGGTCACTACTCGTTCTGGAACATAACTTCCTGTGCTGAGAATCTGTACGTTGCGCATGATACCTTCCATGTTAGGAGTCCAACGTCTCCAGACGTTGGTTTATTATCGCGTTACTCCAAAGTCAGGAGACTTTGGAGTCCTTAATTCATCAAGCGGCACAAAGCGGTACATGAATTCCATTGCCTCGCGCCACTCGTTGAAGTTGATCTCTTCCGCATTTTGAATGTGGCGAATCGTGCCGTGATATGCGAGTTTTTCAGCCGAGGTTTCTTCCATCACAAATCGGATGATGAAGGATGAGATCAGGGGTGGGGGCATTGCGTCCATCTGGCATAGAATATCAGAGGGCGGTAACAGGATGGTTACAAATGTAATAGAAGGAGAAGGAGTGCAGACTTCAGTCTGCATTTTGAAGAGCGGACTGAAGTCCGCAATCCGCTTGAGCTTAGGAACGGATCAGCTTTTTATACAATTCCTGAGTTTCCTGCGAAGGCGGAACATCAAGTTCGTCTTTCAGAGTTTGCAAACAGCGCTGATAAGTCCGCGCTAATTGACCGCGGTCGCCCAAATAATTGTAGGCAGTCATCAAGTGACGGTAGGCGCGTTCCCAGCAATTATCTTTCGCAAGCACGCGCTGACATAACTCAATGGCTTCGGTATATTTCCCGTTTTTGATGTAAAGCTCACAGAGCTTATCAGCAGCTTCGAGAAACAGCGCTGAAAGTTGTTCGCGTTCTTCGGCGGCCCAGGTCTCATATAACGAATCGGGCAGGTAGTCACCGCGATATAAATTCATCGCCTGTTCCAAATGCGCCGCGGAATTGGTTTTGAGTCCCTCACGGGTGGCACGTGCAAATTGTTCAGAATCAAGTTTCAGGTCCGCGTTGAGGCGCAGGGTGTAAGTCGTCCCGTCGCGCACGATGAAGGCCGAGTCGCTGCCAGAGTCACGCTCAGGTTCCAGCACTTGATAAAGCGTGTTCAATGTAATTTTGAAATTGCGCTGCGCCGTGGCGATATCCGCTTCGGGCCAGAGATATTCACAAATTTGATCTCGGTCAAGCGGAGACTGACGATATGAAATGAGCAGTTGAAATAGTTGACGGGATTTCTCACGCCGCCAGCCATTCGGAGGAATGACACCGCTTCCTCTCTTAACCTGAAAGTTGCCCAGCGTCTGGATGTGGAGTCTAAACCCAGGGTGGATCCCGACTTCGCGCAGGCCGAGAATCTCCAGCAGCCGATTGATGTATCCGTTCTCCCAGTTATTTTGACGGGCGTGTAAAAGAAGCGGAATAAAAATTCTTTCATCATTCGGCCCAAGTAACGACGGGCGCGTGAAGAAGAAGTAATATCCGTTTTGCTGACAGACCGCCAGTGTATCGGGCAAAAGTTGCGCGACACGTTCAAATTTCTTTTGCTTGAAGTACCCATAAGCCAGCCACAGACGCGCGGCACTTCTTCCAAAAGAATCACTGCATTCTTCAAAGCCAAGCACGGCGCGATTGAGCCATATTTCGGCGGCTTCGTAGCGCGCCGCCATCATCAGACTTGCGCCCATTGTCAAACGCGTGAGCGAAGCGATCCATTCATCGCCTGCTTCCACGGCAATATCAATGGCTTCCTGTGCGTGGCGTTGTGCGCGCTGAAAATCGCCGCGATACCCATACGTGCGGCACAGTCCCCAATCCGCTTCCACCAACAGGCGCGACACTTCCAAAGATTTACTCAACTCAATGCTTTTTTCAAATTCGGTTAACGGCAATGTAACGTTGTCATCTTCGGTGTAAATTTTCAAGTTGAGCGCATGTCCCTGACGCATATGCCCTACCGCAGTGACAAACGGAGATTTCAATTCGTCGCCGCGGCGCGTGCCGTCCAACGCGGATTGATGTGCGTGTTTGCTCATGCCCATGAATGAATAGATCAATGACAATAATAATTTTGTCTCGCGGTGCGCGCGTGGAGTTTGGACGGGTTCGCGGTTTTCTGTTTCAGCAAGTTCTTCAAGTCCACGGCGCGCTTCTTCGAGGCGGCCTGTCCGTAGGAGAACGCGGAACCATAGCTGGTCATTCGATGGACCTTCGGCGCGTAAATTTTCAGCCCGCTGACGTAAGCGTTCCGCTTCATCTACGTGACCTGAGTTGAGTTTGTTTTCTGCAAGCAATTCAAACAGGCGGACTTGCGCTTCGCGGTCTTCAAATCCATCACTTAGGCGGATCGCTTCTTCAAGTAATTTTTCCGCCTGACTTGGATTGACGGTATCGAGGTACACGCGGGCTTGTCCGCGCAAGGCGCGCGCGATGCCATCCTGTTGACCGAGCGTGCGCCACGTCATTTCGGCTTGCTTGTACCAACCCTGCGCTTCGTCGAAGCGGCTGTGCATACGAGCAAGCTCGCCCAGCGTGAACATCAAGACAGGATGTTGATGCAGACTCAATGACGGGAGCGAGTCGATGTATGTCGCAAGCATGTCCAGCCGTCCCGTGGAAAGAAGCGTGGATGCATAGGTGTCGAGCAAGTCCGCGACCTCGTCCCATGCTTTCGCTTCAAGCAGATGATAGATCGCTGATTCAGGATTGTTGTGTGAAATAAAATATTGAGCCGCGTCACGATTCCATAGATCGCGTTTTTCATTGGGCGATTGCTGCCGCAAAAAATTATGGAAGATGTGGTGATAGCGCAAATGCCCTTCGGAAGTTTCAACCACGAAGAGATCCTGCCGCCGCAAGTACGCGAGCATGGAAGATGAATCATTGGCGTGGTTGCCGGATGCCCAACGCAAAGCGTCGCAGACATTTGGGAGCAGGTCGCGCAGGGTGGCGGTGATAAGCAGGAATTCGCGCACATCGGCGGGCTGACGTTCAAAGACTTCACTGGCAAGCATTTCGAATAACATCTCAAGCGAGTCAGCTTGCCAGCGCATGGGGAACTCAAGGGTCAGCGGTGATTGCGAGCGAATACTTTGCCAGATAAGTTGAAGACCAATTGCCCAGCCTTCGGTATAGGTCAGCAGTGAATCAACTTCATCGCCAGTCAACTCCATTCCATACTGGGAGCCAAACAGCGAAGCGATCTCGCCTTCGGTAAAAGTCAACACAGATTGATCGAGCAGAAGCGCTTCGCCTTTTGAGCGCCAGCGCGTGAGTGTCGGCAATGTGATCGTCGGCCTGCCCGATAACAACACATGGAAATTTACAGGTGCGAGACCGATTAAACGATCCAAAATTTGCGGCAGTTCATTACCGTTGGTGAGCAGGTGCGCGTCATCCAAGACAAGCAATGTGGGAGGTAAAGCTGTATCCGCCAGCGCATTGATGATCTGATCCAACACACCGCGCCACGGCAACGGCCCCTGTGTGCCGTCCCATGCATCCAGAAATGATGTGGGAAGATTTGTGATTTCAGGCAGGGAGTTTTGAATCGCGTAACATAATTGCAGGAGGAAGACCAGCGGATCATTATCCTCCTCGTTGACCTGATACCAGATAACAGGGTGAATCTCCGCTGACAGTTCTGCCAGCGCGGTGCTCTTTCCATAGCCAGCTTCCGCCTGCAATATGGTCAGACGATATTCCAGCGCCTGCATCAATATCTGATTAACGCGTGGACGTACCAACGTTCGCGCGTTGCGGGGCGGGGGAATTGCTTTGGTTCGGAGAATACGGGAAAGGGTCATGGGAGGTGACTACGAATTTCAAGATGTAGTTTATCCCAAATTAAGCGTACTGTGCAATTATCCCATCATAATTTTCGGGCGGTATTGCAATGCATCTGGCAGATGCGCAACAGTGACGCGATGAAAACTTTGGCGCAAGGATAACGTTTAGGAATAACGAAACACCCCGCATTTGCGAGGTGTTTTTGTGTAAATATTGTCTGGTCCTTATCGTCTATGTGCCGCCTATGTGTCGACTACGAAATTTATTTCAGTATACATGATATATGCCGGTAGGGGTGATTAGCGTGATGCTGTAGCTTGCCACCATTTGGTTGGTGACATTGTTGTTTGTTTCTGTGGAATGACTCAACTTCCCGTTGGGCCGATTGACTGTCCTTCGGTGGAGTCAGCTCAAACTTGTGATAATCTGGTTGCGTTGACATGACAACTCTGGCATTTCGTTTGGCTGGGAAACTGCCAAATTTTTGGATGTTAGTCTTATAATGAATCCATGTCTACGCCAATTTTAGCCACGAAACTTTACATCCCCCCACCTCGGGCTAAAATTGTTCTCCGCCCCCGCCTGATCGAGCGGCTAAACGAGGGTCTCTCTTCGGGCCGTAAGTTGACCCTCATATCTGCCTCCGCCGGCTTTGGCAAGACCACCCTGGTCAGCGAATGGATTGCCACATGTGGGAGGCCTGTTGCATGGTTGTCACTGGATGAAGGGGATAACGACCCCGCGCGTTTTCTGACTTACCTCATCGCTGCTTTGCAGACGATTGCGGCGAATATTGGAGAAGGGGTGTTGGGTGCGCTCCAATCCCCTCAACCGCCATCCATCGAATCGATTCTGACAGCCTTGCTTAATGAAATCACCACCATCCCGGACAATTTCATCCTCGTCCTTGACGACTATCACATTATTGATTCCAAACCAGTAGACAATGCACTCGCCTTTCTGCTTGAGTACCTGCCGCCACAGATGCACCTGGTTATCGCCACCCGAGAGGATCCTCCGCTCCCGTTAGCCCGCTTACGCGTCCGCAGCCAATTGACCGAACTGCGCGCCGCCGATTTACGTTTCACCCCCGTCGAGACCGCTGAATTTCTCAACCAGATGATGGGACTGAACCTCTCAGCTGAAAACATCGCCGCTCTGGAAGCCCGCACCGAAGGCTGGATTGCCGGACTGCAATTAGCTGCGCTTTCCATGCAGGGCAACAAGGATGTTTCCGGGTTCATTCGAGAATTCGCTGGAGACCACCGCTACATCGTGAACTATCTGGTCGAAGAGGTTTTGCAAAATCAGCCCGAACCTATCCGCAGATTCCTACTCCAAACCGCCATTTTGGATAAGTTGAATGGTCCGTTGTGTGATGCTGTCACCGGTAAAGAGGAAGGCAACGCGCAATTGGAAGCCCTGCAGCGGGGCAACTTCTTTGTCATTCCGCTGGATGACAAGCGCAACTGGTACCGCTATCACCATCTCTTTGCTGATGTTCTTCGTATGCACTTGATGGCGGAGCAGCCCGATCAGGTACCTGTCTTGCATCGTCGCGCGAGCGAGTGGTACGAGCATAATGGTTCGCCGGATAATACCATCCGCCACGCTCTGGCTGCCGGGGATTTTGAGCGGGCGGCGACTCTGGTCGAACTGGCAGTTCCAGAAATGCGCAGGAATAGACAGGGAGCCACGGTCACAGAGCTTGGCTGGCTAAGGGCGCTACCCGACGAGCTGGTTCACTTCAGGCCGGTGCTCTGCGTTGACTATGCTTACGCATTATTTGGTGGTGGCGAGGTGGAAGCCGTTGAGGCTCGACTGCGGGATGCCGAACGGTGGCTGGACATGACGGCCGGCGCGCGTGAGCGACCTAAAGCCTCGGCGGAGGGAATGATCGTCGTGAACGAAGAGGAATTTCGCCGTCTGCCGGGTATGATCGCCCTGCTCCGTGCCGCGCGGGCCCTGGCGCAGGGTGATATGCCCGAGACCGCGAAAAACGCTCGACGGGTGCTCGATCTCGCACCTGAGGATGCCCACCTGATGCTCGGTGGGGCAGCCTCATCGCTGGGTCTCGTCGCATGGACGAGCGGTGATCTCGACACTGCCTGCCGGATGACTGCCGATGGCATGGCGAGTGTGCGGCGGGCCGGGTACATCTCTTCTGCCATCGGTGGCGCCATTGTCCTGGCGGATATCCAGATCGCGCAAGGCCATCTTCACGAGGCAATGACCACCTATGAGCGGGCATTGCAGTGGGCGACGGAGCCGGGCACGCCAGCGCTTGCCGTGCGGGGAGCGGCAGATATGTACGTGGGCATGAGCGCCGTTCACCGTGAGCATAACGACCTGCAGACTGCCACGCAGCACCTGCTCACAAGCCAGGCGCTGGGTGAGCTGGCTGGGTTACCGCAAAACCCGTATCGCTGGTGCGCGGCGATGGCGCGCATACGGGAGGCCCATGGCGATCTGGACGGCGCGCTCGCTCTGCTTGACCAAGCAGAGCGCCTGTACGACGCTAACTTTTCCCCGAATGTGCGTCCGATCGCGACGCGGAAGACACGGGTGTGGGTGGCCCAGGGTCGGTTGGGTGAAGCCCTAGACTGGGTGCGTGAGCAGGGACTGTCCGTTGATAACGAACTTAGCTACCTGCACGAGTTCGATCACATCACCCTTGCCAGGGTGCTCCTGGCTCGCTATCAAAGCGACTATACAGAAGGCGCCATTTCCGGGGTAGTGGGGTTGTTGGAGCGTCTGCTGAAAGCCGCGGAAGAACGCGGGGGAAAAGGAAGCATGATTGAAATTCTGGTATTGCAAGCGCTTGCTTATCACGCGCAAGGTGACCTCCCTGCTGCTCTTTTGCCTTTGCAGTATGCTCTTGCGTTGGCCGAGCCGCAGGGCTACATCCGCATGTTTCTTGACGAAGGCTCAAGCATGAGGCAGCTGCTCCGCGAAGCTTCCGCGCGTAAAATCATGCCAGACTACACAGACAAGCTACTGGCAACATTTGAAGCTGAGAAGCGGAAAAACGAAGACAAACCTGATCTACCCCCTGCCCAACCCCTTATCGAGCCATTAAGCCAACGCGAGTTAAAAATACTACAACTCATTGCCCAGGGACTCTCGAATCGAGAGATTGGCGAGCGGCTTTTCCTCGCCCTAGACACGATCAAAGGGCATAACCGAAAAATATTTGACAAACTGCAAGTTCAAAGCCGCACCGAAGCCATCGCCCGCGCCCGAGAACTGGGTTTATTGTAATCTCAATTTTCCTCAACACTTCCCCTCTAAAAACAAAAATCAACACCGATAACCAACACTAAAGTGTCTGTTCGTTAACACTGTGTGGGGGATATTATCCTTGCACATAGAACAAGTGGCGCAGACTGTAATGACCGGCCACAAAAGGTACAAGGTGATGTCAAACGAATTCGAACCAAAACCGACTCCAAGTCAACCCGTGGTCTATCAGATCAGGCTCAAGGGCCATCTGGACAGCCAATGGACAGACTGGTTTGAGGGCTTGACCATCACGCTGGAAGAGGATGGCGACACGCTTCTAACCGGTCCAGTGGTTGACCAGGCCGCATTGCATGGCTTGCTAAAAAAAGTGCGTGATTTAGGAATGCCGTTGGTCTCGGTCAATCATATCCAATTCAATGAAACTCATCCATATCGTTCAAAAAAGGAGAAAGAAATGAACACAAACAGAAAGACCGCAATAATTGTGGGAGTCCTATATATTGTTGGGACGGTTGCAGGCATACTATGTAAGGTTCTTACAACACCTATTCTTGATGGTCCAGATTATCTTGTCAAAGTTTCTGCAAATGAAAATCAAATCGTATTAGCAGCCCTCTTTCTGCTAATAATGGGTTTGGCTCTGGCGATGGTTCCAGTTATGATGTTTCCGATCCTAAAAAAACAGAATGAAACTTTAGCACTTGGGTATGTTGTTTTCAGGGGGGCGCTTGAGACTGTTACCACTATTGCAATGGTAATCAGTTGGTTATTTCTAACAATATTAAGTCAGGAATATATTGCGGGATCTCCGGATGCTTCCTATTTTCAAACTTTGGGCACTTTATTGCTAAACGGAAACGATTCGATTGGTTCTATTTCACAAATCGTTTTTCCCCTGGGTGCTCTGATGTTCTACTGTTTATTGTATCAATCAAAACTCATTCCTCGATGGATATCAGGTTGGGGTCTCATTGCCGCCGTATTGTGGATAGCCGTGACCTTTTTAGATTTATTTGGTCTTATCAATCCCTGGTCGAATACCGGGTTGTTAATGGCTCTGCCCATATTCCTGCAAGAAATGGTTATGGCGGTGTGGCTGATCGTTAAAGGATTCAATCCATCGGCCATCGCTTCTCTGTCTGCCAAAACAGCGACGAACGAGCTGCTGAGTGCGGCATAGAATTGCAATTGAGGCAACAAGGAGGGCTGAAGACCCTCCCTAAAGCCTCCCGCTCAGCTAAATGAAGCTCATCAAAATCAATCACAACAAGGAGACAAAAAATGAATTCAATCAATAAGACCGCAAGAATGGCAGGGTTCCTGTATCTGATTTACATGGTAACTCATATCATTAGTGATGTGTGGCGCGATAGTTTTATCGTACTCGGAGATGCTGCGGCAACAGCCAATAACATCATGGCTCATGAAAAGTTATTCACCATCGCTACTGTAGGGGATCTACTCGCTGCTGCGCTTTTCTTTTTGGCCGCCTGGGCTCTCTACGTTTTACTCAAACCGGTTAATAAAAACCTTGCTCTCCTATTCTTGTTATTAAATCTGGGCGGTGTCGCTATCCAATGTTCTAGTGATCTTTTTCTGTTTGCCATCCAGTTGTTGATGAATGGTCCTGATTACTTGAACGTATTCCAGGTGGATCAATTGCAATCTCTGGCAATGTTCTTTCTCGATTTACGCGAAAAAGGGTTTACGGTCGCCCAGCTATTTTATGGCGCCTGGCTCTTTCCGCTTGGCTATTTAGTTTACAAGTCGGGCTTCCTTCCCAAAATTTTAGGCATCGTGCTGATGGTTCATTGTATTACCTGGTTGTCGACTTTCTTTCAGTCTTTCTTTTTCCCAGGCTTCACGGCAATCACCTATGTCAGCTGGCCGCTTGGATTCATTGCGGAGTTTGGGCTTACTTTGTGGCTCTTAGTCATGGGTGCAAAAGAACAGAAACCTGCCTGAGTTAATTTTGACTACCCATCACAAGGAGAAAAAATGTTAAAAAGAGGTTCGACAGTCCTTTCAATATGGTGCGGCATCAACTTTATCCTTGCCCTTATCATATTGTGCTATGTCATCGTGCTAAAGAAAGACTCCCCAATTTTGCAAGTGGCTTCTTTTTCAGAAACTGAAATTGCGGGACTTGGTGTCAAGACCATCGCCGCGCTCAACTGTTTCACGATCCTGTACAACTCCTGCTCGCTGATGGTCTCCGTGCTGACGTGGCCCCTCATCCGCAAGAACCTGGTTGCCGGCGAAAAATCGGCATTCTGGACACTGGTTTTCGTGATCGGTTTTATCGAAGTGATGGCTTTTCTGGCCTCCTCATACATTGGGCATGGACGCTGGCAGGTAAACGTCCTTCAAAGTATCCTTTACATTGCAGGCATTGGCTTGTGTGCATATCCCATACTCAAGACAAACCGCAGGTTGCAAGGTCAAACAGTAGGATAGGAAAAGAGTACGAGCATGAAAGCGATTGTCTGCACGAAATATGGCTCTCCGGATGTTCTTCAGCTCCAGGAGGTAGCAAAACCTGCTCCAAAGGATGATGAAGTACTGATCAAAATTCATGCGGCATCCATAAATTCCCGCGACTGGCGTATGATGAGAGCTAATCCGTTTTTTATCCGCCTGATGCCGGGAGGTTTTCTTCAACCCAAAAACAAGATACTCGGGGCTGATGTAGCCGGACAGGTTGAGGCGGTTGGCAGATACGTCAAGCAGTTTAAGCTAGGCGATGAGGTTTTTGGATACTTACCCAGTGCAACCGGTCGTGGCACTTTTGCTGAGTATGTCTGCGCCAATGAAAAAGCAATCACGCTGAAACCCGCCAACCTAACATTCGAACAGGCTGCGGCTGTACCGGTAGCGGCGCTGACTGCCTTGCAGGGACTGCGCGACAAAGGAAATATTCAGACAGGGCAAAAGGTTTTGATTAATGGCGCGTCTGGTGGCGTTGGAACGTTTGCGGTGCAGATTGCCAAAGCGTTTGGGGCGGAAGTCACAGCGGTGTGTAGCACGAGGAATCTGGACATGGTACGCTCGCTTGGGGCAGACCACATCATCGATTACAAGAAAGAAGATTTCACCCAAAATGGTCAGCGCTATGACCTGATTCTGGCTGCGAACGGATATCACCCGATTTCAGATTATCTGCGTGCATTAAGTCCTGATGGAATCTATGTCGTCGCCGGAGGCTCCATGCTCCAACTTTTTCAGTCCGCGCGCCAGAGATGGCGGGCTTCAAAGACCTGGAGCCAGAAAACGTATGTCGTGTCGCTGGTGCAAAGCCAAAAGGATTTGATTTTTATGAAAGAACTCCTTGAAGCTGGAAAGGTAGTACCTGTGATCGATGGATGTTATCCTTTAAGCAATACTGCAGAGGCTTTCCAGTATTATGAAAAGATGCATCCCAAGGGAAAAGTGGTCATCACTTTAGATCATCATAGCGAAACCTGACAAAGCCTGCGGGGATACTTTTGAAGTTTGAGGGGCGTTGTATAATGGATCTATGTCTACGACAATTTTAGCCACGAAACTTTACCTCCCCCCACCTCGGGCTAAAATTGTCCTCCGTCCCCGCCTGATCGAAAAACTGAACGAGGGTCTCTCTTCGAGATGCACACTACGCATGACCCTCATCTCTGCCGCCGCTGGCTTTGGCAAGACCACGCTTGTCAGCGAATGGGTTGCAAGTTGCGGGAGGCCGGTTGCCTGGCTGTCGCTGGATGAAGGGGATAGCGATCTCGCACGTTTTCTAACTTACCTCGTCGCTGCAGTGCAGGCAATTGCGCCAAAGATTGGCGCAGGCGTATTGGCGATACTCCAATCGCCTCAGCCGCCGCCAACCGAATCGATTCTGACAATCCTGATCAATGAAATCAATACCGTCCCCGAGGACTTCATCTTTGTCCTTGACGACTATCACATTATTGATTCCAAACCAGTAGACAACGCACTCGCCTTTCTGATTGAGCACCTGCCGCCGCAGATGCACCTGGTCATCGCCACCCGTGAGGATCCTCCGCTCCCGCTGGCCCGCTTACGCGTCCGTTGTCAATTGACCGAGCTGCGCGCCGCCGATTTACGTTTCACCCCCGCCGAGGCTGCTGAATTTCTCAACCAGATGATGGGACTAAACCTCTCAGCGGAAGACATCGCCGCGCTGGAAACTCGTACCGAAGGCTGGATTGCCGGTCTGCAACTGGCTGCACTCTCCATGCAAGGGCACGCTTCGCGAGACGCCGCCAACTTCATCAAATCCTTCACCGGCAACCACCATTTCATCCTGGACTATCTGGTTGAAGAGGTTCTGCAACGCCAGCCTGAACCTGTGCGCAACTTCCTACTGCAAACCGCTATTCTCGATCGGCTAAACAGCCCGCTGTGCGATGCTGTCACCGGACAGGAAGATGGCAGAGGGATGTTGGAGGCTCTGGAGCGAGGCAACCTGTTCGTCATCCCGCTTGATGATCAGCGCCAGTGGTATCGCTATCACCACCTCTTCGCCGAAGTTCTCCAGGCGCACTTGCGGGAGGCGCAACCCGATCGCGTGTCCATACTCCATCTGCGGGCGAGTGAGTGGTACGAGCGGAACGGTCTGCGATCCGAAGCCATCCACCATGCGCTGGCCGCAAGAGATTTTGAGGGCGCAGCAGGCTTGATCGAACTGGCAGGACCGGCAACAGAGGATGGAAGTATCCAGCAGGCTACATGGCTTGGCTGGGTAAAGAAACTGCCGGAAGAGTTGGTCCATCTCCGACCAGTTCTCAATGTTTGGTACGCCTATATATTATTGGGGAGTGGTGAACTGGAAACCGCAGACTCCCGATTTAAGGATGCCGAACGATGGCTGGAATCGGCAGATACCACGAAAGTGCGACAGGTAGCCCCATCCGCTGAGACGTGTCCTGAGAGTAATCGAAGGATGGTTGTTGTAGACAAAAAACAATTTAAATCTCTACCGGCGACCATTGCTATCGGACGCGCCTATATCGCTCTTGCCCTCGGCAATATTCCGGACACGGTGCGGTATGCCAGCCGAGTACTCGAGCTCACCGAAGCGGATCCTTTCAGACACAGTCAGGCATCCATGATGCTGGGGATGAACCATTGGGCAAGCGGGAGCCTGGAAGCTGCGGAGCGGGTCTTCGCCGAATACACCATGAAACTGCGGACAGCCGGGAACATCCCGGATGCAATCGGCACGTCCGTTGTTCTGGCTGATATCAGGCTGGCGCTGGGGCATCTTCACGAGGCGATCAATACGCTCGAACAGTTATTACAATTTGTAATGGATCAAGGTGAACCAATTCCTCTCGATGCTGCTGACTTGCACAGGGAATTAAGTAAGCTGCATCTTGAACAGGGTAATCTGGAGGCTGCCGCGAAACACTTGCAGAGAAGCAAGGAACTGGGCGAAAAAGCGCAGTTACCTGTTTCGCGATACCGTTTGTGTATTGACCAGGCTCGGCTCAAGACAGCACAGGGCGACCTGGAAGGGGCTCTCGCACTTTTGGATGAAGCGGAACACCTGTATATCAGATCACCCTTGCCTGACTTCTGTCCCATATCTGCTATGAAAGCTCGGATATGGGTTGCGCAAGGCAAATTGACCAAAGCTCTGGAGTGGGTACGTGAACAGACCCTTTCCGTTGACGATGCGCCAAGCTACCTGCGCGAGTTCGAGTATGTGACGCTGGCTCGAGTGCTCATCGCCCGGTATCAAAGCGACCGGGGGACTGGCTCCATTCGCGAGGCAGTCGGTCTGCTGGAGCGCCTTCTGCAAGCGGCGGAAGAGGGGAAACGGATGGGCAGTATGATCGAGATATTGGTATTGCAGGCACTCGCTCACCAGGCACAAGGCAACATCACGACTGCTCTCGTGTCTCTGGAGCGGGCGCTGACCCTAGCCGAGCCGGAAGGCTATGTCCGCATTTTCTTGGATGAAGGCAAACCAATGGTGGAGTTGTTGAAAAGAGCAGGAAAAAACAAGTCTTCATTTCTTGAGAAGCAAGCCATCATCCCACAACCATTGATCGAGCCGCTAAGCGAAAATGAGCTGGAAGTGCTCAGACTGCTCAGAACCGAATTGAGTGGACCAGAAATTGCCCGTGAACGCATGGTGTCTTTGAACACTATACGTACCCATACGCAACACATTTACGCCAAGCTGGGGGTGAACAACCGCCGGGTGGCCGTCCGCCGCGCCGAAGAACTCAATTTGTTGTAAAGATCGCTCAATTAGCAACCTACGGTACCGACAGGTGACTCACCCCCTGTCGGTATTTTTTTGTTTTCCCCCAAATCAATAAATCATCACCTAAATCATCACATGCAATGATGACGCCTCATCAGATTTTCCATTATCTTTTGACTGCAATAAAGAATGGATGCGAACCTGTGGAAATTCATCCAAATCGAAAAATTGCACGAGGCGCTGCATGAGTGAAACACACGCTTTACCTGAATACTATGACGGGTCTGGACTTTACGAAATTCGCATCAAGGGGCATCTGTATGACCGGTGGGCTGACCGGTTTGACGGCTTGACCATCACACTGGAAGAGAACGGCGATACGCTTTTAACTGGGCCAGTGATGGACCAAGCCGCGTTGCATGGCTTGCTCAAAAAAGTGCGTGATTTAGGCATGCCATTGGTCTCGGTTAATTTCGTTAACCCCGGTCGGGCAAAAACGCAGGAGGTCAAATCGTAAATCATATCTGGTTTTTTGTTCCAAAAAAATGAATCAATATCAACTAACAAGGAGAATAAAAATGAATACATACAGAAAGAATGCAGTAATGGCAGGCGTCCTCTACTTCCTGGGGACGGTCTTTGGGGTTTTGGGCTCAGTCATCGGCGGCAAAGTGCTTTCCTCGCTCACCCTCCTCAAACCACTTGCCGGTGTGGATATACTGAGCCTCGTTGCCGCCGATTCGTCCCGGCTTACCGGGGGCGCATTTTTGTACCTCATGATGGGGATTTCGCTGGCGACGATGACGGTTTTCCTCTACCCGATCTTTAGAAAAGATAGCAAAGAACTGGCGATGGGGATGGTCATTTTCCGCGGGGCGCTGGAGGGAACCTAGTATTTCATTTCAACCATCAGTATTTTAGCACTAGTCGCGCTTGGCAACGAATACATTGCCACCGGGGCTAATTCGGCTGCTTTGCAGTCCATGAGCAATGTCTGGTATCAGTTCCAAGACCGCCTCGGCGCGGTCGGTTACATCTTATTTCTCATTGGGGCTATGTGTTTATACCTCTCCTTCTACCGCACCCGGCTGCTCCCTCGCTGGTTGTCCGTCTGGGGCTTGATCGGCGTGGTTTCCACTATGGCTTCCACCCTGTTGCATCTCTTTCACGTGGATACCGGCTATGAGTTTTATATGGAAATGGTGTTGGCGCCACAGGAAATGGTCATGGCGGCCTGGCTTATCGTGAAGGGATTCAATCTATCTGCGATCGCTGCCCTGTCTGCCAAAACAGAATAACAGATTGATTTTACGCACGTTAGGACTGGCAGTCCTGAAAATGACACTGGATTGCCAGTCCTGCAAAACATGAGCAACAAGACCAATTCAATGAAACTCATCTATATCATTCAAAAAAAAGAGTAATAAATATGCAAAACTATCTGCTATACACGTGTGAAATCTTACTTGTCGTCGTCATGCCTTTGCTTGTCTTATACCTCAAGGGAAACTGGCCGTTGCGCAAGGTTATTCCAGCTCTCGTGATCATCCCCGTCCTTTGGTATTTTACTTATGCACCCTTACATGAGTTGAGTCATGCCGCTGGCACTTATTTGGTTGGAGGCAAAGTCATAGAATATAGACTCATTCCAAGATTCTGGTTGGGCGAATTCGGTGGTGCATGGGCCATACCAAGTGGATATACTCAAAGTTGGCAACAATTAACGTCTTCCGCCTTCCCATACATGATAGATATAGTCTGTTTTGTTGTAGCGATATTTGTCTTTAGGCGAGATTTTTCTAGAAATCCTTTTTTTATTGGCTTGGCTTTCATGCTTTTGTGCCTCAGGCCTGCATGTGACTTTGTATTTGAACCTATTGGTTTTCTTTCTGGTGTTAGAGGTGATTTCTACGTGATACAACAGATTGTCGGACCCTTTGCAATATGGTCATTTATCCTAATCTCAATCGGTCTCGCTGTATATTCTATTTCGTCAACACTAAACCACTTGGTTAGCTTTTCAAAACACCAGATTGGGCAAAATTACCAATGAAACAAAACACAATATCAACTAAAAAGGAGAAAGAATGAATACGTACAGAAAGACCACTGTGATTGTTGGAATTCTATTCATCATTGGGACGGTTTCCGGTATCCTGGCCGGCGTTGTTACCGCCCCGATCAGGGCAGGTTCGACGTACCCGCTCAATATATCTGCAAATGAAACCCAATGGATTATCGGAACACTCCTCATCCTGCTGATGGGATTATCGCTCGCCATGACTCCGGTACTGTTGTACCCAATCTTTAGAAAGCACAATGAAGTCCTGGCGTTCGGGTCAGTCCTGTTCAGGGGAGTACTTGAACAGGTAACCCAAATTCTCGTAGTGATCAGTTTTTTTCTGTTGTTGACTGTTAGCGAGATTTATGGAAAGAGTGGAGCAGATGCATCCAATTTTCAAACACTGGGTTCTATGCTCATCGCCGCAGGACATTGGATACCAGTGATCGGGGGAATCGTTTTCAGCGTCGCTACGTTGATGATGTTCGCCCTGTTTTATCAAACCAGGCTCATTCCTCGGTGGCTGTCAGGCTGGGGTTTGATTGGCGCAGTGTTGTACCCCATTGCCTACATTGTAAGCATGTTTAGTCCGCTGCATTTGCAGCCAGAAATTGGTGTGGGAATAGGGCTCTTATTGGTCCCAACTGCCATTCAAGAAATGGTCTTTGGAGTCTGGATGATCGTCAAGGGATTCAATCCATCGGCAATCGCTGCCCTGTCTGCCAAAACAGAATAACGGATTAATTTTAGGGCTAGCAGTCCTGAAAATGACGCTGGATTGCCAGTCCTGCAAAGGCTGCTTTTTTGAGAGATAAGGGCTAGCAACCCGTCTTGAAAAATAAAGAGTCTTTGAAGCGCAAGTAATGATGATGAAAAACACTAAAGGAGAAATGATAATGAAAATCACTATAACTGACATCGTAAAGAATGGTATTTGGTTGACGTTTCCACCCCTGCTATTTAGTCTGAGCCTTATGAGCCGTCTCCCAGTTGCACTGACGCCAGCCCTATTCAATCAAGGCATTCCGAAGTATTAGCGAATGGCGAAAATATTGTGCGGATAATGGTGTTTGCGATGCCCGCGTTTTTCTCCATTGGGATATCTATACTGGGCGCGGTCACAAATTGCGGTTTTAAGGATCGAGAAACAGAATTTTTGGTAACATCTGGGCATGACCATACAATTTGAATTTAGCCCAGAAATATTGAAAGAACTAAATTATCAACGTTATAACCATTTGTCACCTTTAGTCCAACGGCGTATGGATGCATTACGCCTCAAAGCGCACGGCATGTTGCATAAGGAAATCGCAGAAGTGATCGGGATTGCCGAAAACACGTTGCGCGATTACTTTGAACTTTACCAGCAAGGCGGCATTG
>JACRBH010000030.1 GCA_016234535.1 Chloroflexota bacterium | reverse complement strand
GGAGGATTCATTTCACGATGACAAAGAAATGGATACAGCCGCATTCCTACAAAAGCTCAAAGCCTCCAAAACACTACCGAAAACGTCCGCGCCAGAGCCGCCGTTGTATTTCCCCATTTTCAAGGAAGCACAGGATAAAGGCGAGAGCGTGATCGTCGTTGCGCCGACCGGCAAAGCGAGTGGAACTGTCCGCTCGGCACAGACTGCCGCGTTGGAATTCCCGAAGGTGGATATCCGCGTGGTGGATACGCTGACCATTTCCTGCAATCTCGGGTCGCTCGTGCTTTTGGCTGATGATATGGCAAAGGCCGGTGAATCAGCAGACGCAATTGTGGCGAAACTAAACGACATGATTCCCCGTGGACGGATTTACTTCCTTGTGGATACGCTCGAATACCTAGCCAAAGGCGGTCGCATCGGTGGGGCAAAACGTCTGCTGGCTGAGCTGCTGGAGATCAAACCCATTTTGCAGGTGAAGGATGGTCAGGTCGAATCCTTTGAGCAGCAGCGGACAAAGAAACGCGCATTGGCGCGTCTTGTGGAAGTGGTGGCAGAGCAATGCCCGGGCCCCGCTGGGGAATCTGCCCATTTGTGTGTGCTCCAGGCCGAGGCGGAGAAAGAAGCGGAGTCCCTCGTCGCAGAATTAATGTCACGAGTCAGCGTTCCTCAAATCCCGATCTATGAATTGCCCCCGGCGATTGTCGTCCATGCCGGACCGAAAGCCATGGGTGTTGGATTTTTTGTGAAGTAGATTTGCCGCTAAAAACCGCATGGTATAATTTCGCCGCTTATTGCGAAATTCCCCACGAACGTGGTTATTCTGAAGGAGAAAGTCATGTCAGGTCATTCAAAGTGGTCAACGATCAAACGCAAGAAAGGCGTCGCCGATGCAAAACGCGGCGCTATTTTTACAAGGCTCGCCCGCGAAATTGTGATCGCCGCCCGCGAAAGCGGAAGCGATATTGATACGAACTTCCGTTTGCGGCTTGCGGTGGATAAAGCCCGCGCGGAAAACATGCCCAAGGATAATATCGAGCGCGCCATCAAACGCGGCGCAGGCGAAGATAAAGACGGCACTGTTTTCGAAGAGATCACTTTCGAAGGCTACGGTCCGCACGGCTCGGCGCTGATGGTCACCTGCGTCACCGATAACCGCAACCGCACCGTGCCCGACATGCGTCATGCTTTCAGTAAATACGGCGGCAACATGGCTGAGCCCGGCGCAGTGGGCTGGCAGTTTGACCGCAAGTCCTATTTTGCTTTTCCATCAAGCCAATTCTCTTTCGATAAGGCATTTGAACTCGGTATCGTGGTTGGCGCAGATGACGTGGTGGAAGGCGATGACACCATTGAAATTTATGGCCCTGTTGAGTTATTCAAGACCATCGCGGATGCGCTGCATCAGGTCCATGTTCACCCTGAAGAAGCGGGCTTGCGCATGATCGCCAAGCAGGAAATCGAACTCGATGTTGAGTCCACTTTGAAGTTCATGAAGATGGTGGAAGCCATCGAAGAACTCGACGATGTGCAGGATGTCTTCCACAACGTCAAAGTTTCAGACGAAGCGCTGGCCGCTCTCGAAGCGGCGTAATAACATTATCGTAGGGGCGGGGTTACCCCGCCCCTACTTTTTATTTAATGACACTTGCTTTAGGAATTGACCCCGGCACCGCCACAACTGGATATGGACTCGTGCGCCTCTTGCGTGACGGGGAGCTGGTCGCTGTTTCCTATGGCATTCTCTCCACCCCGAAAGCCTCCTCCCCAGCCGAGCGCCTCGAAATGTTGTTCGACCAGCTCAATGCTCTGCTCAAAGAACACAAACCCGATACCGCCGCAGTCGAAAAATTATTCTTTCAAAGCAACGTCAAAACCGCATTGGCAGTGGGACAAGCTCGCGGCGTAATTATGCTCTGCCTGCAAAAGGCGGGCATCGAACCTTTTGAATACACCCCCAACGAAGTGAAGCAGGCTGTCGCAGGCTACGGCGGTGCGGATAAACGTCAGGTGCAGGATATGGTGCGCGCGTTGTTGCAATTGGAAAAAATCCCCAAACCCGACGATGCCGCCGACGCGCTCGCGATTGCGATCACGCATTTGAATACAAAACGATATGAATAGCTGCAACCCCCATTTAATTAGTCGCCTTACGCAGTTCGTCTGTAGCGCGACACATTGTCCCCGTATGGGGGTTTATGTCGCCCATTTTGCGAGACTGCGAAGCGTCTCGCGTTACTGCGTAAGGTGAGTTAATTAATCAGGACGCAAAAACATCGATCTAAAGGAAAAGATCGGTGTTTTTTGATAACCAGGCTTGCGCAGGATGCAAGCGCAGGTATTAGCAACTTAAAACGAGCCCACCTACAAAAGATAGTTTTCGAGATGAGTTACGTCTGCGGATTTGATTTTATTGGCTCTCCCGTTTCTGGCGGGATTGAATTTCAAACAACAAACCTTTTGCCGCGAATTACGCGAATTTTCGCAGATTAGTTTGAAAATTCGTATCTTCTCAATAAACCGGGGCGTTTATGTACCGTCCCGAAGGTTTTGCGAAGAACTAACTCAATGTGTAGAAAACCTTCGGGGCGTTTCCCCTTCTTTTTGAGATGATACGAAAATTCGCGTGAATTAGCGAAATTCGCGGCAGATTTTTTAGTTGGCGGTAGCTTTCCCGTTAAAAACGGTAGTGCCGTAATTCATTTACAAAGGATTGCAGCTCGGTAAAATCATAGCTATTGTCTGCATTCCCATAATAATGATTTCATTTTTGCGGGTTCGATGCCGCCCATTACTACGCTGCCATATCCTTTTCGGTGAATATTGACAACTCTTGCGCCCGCCTTCGCAGCAAGTTCCCGGGAGCCGTCTGTACTTCCGTTATCTGCAATGACCACTTCACCTTGAATGGGATTCAAGTTTTGGAAAAGGTTTGCCTTGTTGATGCATGTTTCAAGAGTCTCGGCCTCGTTAAGACATGGCATGATGATCGAGGGTTTGTTTTTTTGTTTCATGGAAAAATTGTAACAGAAGTAAACATCCAGAGTTGGAATCGAACGATGCATGCGAATGTTATAATCCTAAAAATCCCTGAATTTGACCAGCCCCAATCATTGGAGAACTGAATTGAAGGACAAGACAAAAAGCTTCTTATATGAACCTGGACGATTGTATGGCCCTGAAATCTATCTAATTATTGTCCTGCTTGTTTTTGGGACGCTTGCCTGTTTTTTGCTGCCCGTCAACGGGGGGTATGATGAAGAAGAGCATTTAATCCGCGTATGGGAAATGTCGGACTATACGTTTTTACCGAATGAGAAGCTTGGGAACAAGCTGCCTTTCCCGCGGATTTTCCGGGAAATATCTTATCGAAGAGATTTTATCGTTCGTGCGGTACCTGCGAATTTTTGGGAAAAATATGGAGATCTCTCCCTTGATTCAATGGATTACATCTACGACGTCAATACAAGATCGGTTTATTCACCTCCATTACTATTACCCCAGGCCTTGGTGATGCGCTTCCTGGGGCGAAATCTGCAAACGCCGGCGCTGACCGTATTTTATGCCTGTCGTCTTGCAGGCCTGTTAAGTTATATCCTTCTTTCCTTCCTGGCAGTTCGATTGATCCCATACGGAAAATGGACTCTTGCAATCCTCGCGGCTTCGCCTGTGGCGATTCTGCAAGCTGCCACCGTCACACCGGACACCATCTCGAATGGGATTGCCTTCCTCTTTATTGGCGGTTCACTCTCGGTGGCAACACGCATGGATTTACATTGGAAGGAATTAACCGCCCTGATGGTTTTGGTGCTGGTATTATTTTGGGGAAAGATCAACATTGTACCGCTCGCTCTGCTGCCATTTTTGTTCATCCTGCCGTCGCAGTTCAAGGTGAAACATGGGTATATGATCTTACTGGCGGCAACGGTCGGACTGTTCACCATCGAAGTGGCTGGGTGGAATTTATTTGCCTACTCAAGATATCATGATGCGCTTAGCGGTGCCGATCCGGCCGGACAAATAAAATTCATACTTGCAGGCCCGCTTCAATTTATAGGTATCCTATTTGAAAATATCCGCCAAAGTTATGCGGATTATTTACGTGCATGGATGGCAATATACGGCCTGGATTACTGGCCTGTACCGATCTGGACTTATTATTTATATGGCGCGGGTTTGCTCACAACCTTGTCGATGCAAAAGATCGAAAGCACAACCGACCGAAGACTTCGCATTGGGCTCTTCGTCACTTTTCTTGCCACCTATCTATGGACGATCGTTTCCCTGTATATCTCCTACACTCCCGTTGGAAGTGAAGTGGTACGAGGCGTACAGGGGCGTTACTTTGCGGGGGTCATGCCGCTGCTTTTCCTAGCCCTGGCCTGTCTGCCGTCCCTAAGTCGGATTCGTATCCCTGCTCAATTACCTCTTACATTGGGAGCGGGCAGTTTGCTGGTGTATATTACCGGCATGTATCTTTCCTATCATGTAATCTGCGGCTCGCAATATTATACAGGCGGCCTTTGTTACCAGCCGAACTACAAGAACTGGGCACCCAATGAACTTTACTCCGCGCCCATCTCCAAGGATTTGTCGTTGCACCAGGGAGTTGTTGCTGAATGTGATGGGATGGCTGAGTTCCGTGTGTGGATGGATGTTTCCGCGTCAGACTTAAAAGGCATCACAAATTTCTCGCTGGTTGATGCTAAGACAAACCGAGAAGTCGCAAGTTCAAGTGTTTCAAATGCCGACCTGCCCGAAAAAAGCTGGTACACCTTAACCTTCCCACCCAACTGGGATTCAAGCGGCAGGTTGTATGTATTCAATATCAACACGGCAAATGGGCAAGGTCCTCGCATTGCATATTCCCTGCAGCAGGAATATATCGAGGGGGACCTTTACGAAAACAGCGACACCATCAACAGGGATATGATATTTCAAATGGGATGCGCATCAGACAGGATGAAATAAGAAAACAGGCAGGCATAAGCCCGCTTCAGGCCATATCAACTTGAATAACTGATAACGGGCAGGATTCGCTCATTCTTTACAAGCTTCCAGGATCCACAGCAAATTCCTTCCATGACCTTTGTATGCTTTGTGGTTAAAGGGGTTACAGAGTATCGCATAATTTGGTAAACAGAATGTTCGATTTTTCCTCGTAATTTTCAATAAAAAGCTTACTTAATAATGAGACAAGCGATAAAATACAACCATGATAGCAACCCTCCGTGGAGAAGTCTCCCAAATTGAAGACAATGCCCTGATCGTCGAAGTTGGCGGTGTGGGATTAAGAGTCTTTGTCCCTGCGCCTTTGCGCGGACAAGTGAAAGCTGGCGAAGCTGTATTTTTGTACACCCACCTCATCGTGCGTGAAGATGCGCTCATCCTCTACGGATTTGAATCCCAGGGTGACCGTGAACTCTTCAATATCCTGCTCGGCGTGGACGGGGTTGGCCCCAAAGTTGCGATCTCCGTTCTATCCACAATGACCATCGATGCCATTCAACGCGCAGTCTTTGGCGACGACCCCGATGTGTTGAGCCGTGTGCCCGGTGTCGGCAAAAAGACCGCGCAGAAAATGGCGCTGCATCTCAAAGATAAACTCAAACCCGGAGACGGACTCTCCAAGCTCGCTGCCATGTCCGATGCCGATGGCGAAGTCCTTGCTGCGTTGACCGCCTTGGGATACTCGGTAGTTGAGGCGCAGGCTGCAATCCAATCCATTCCAAAAGACGCGCCCGATGATACGGAACAACGTTTAAGGCTGGCGTTGGGATATTTCCAGTAGACATCCCAAAATGGTCGCCTACATAGAGAACCTGATCAAGCTCGCGCGCGGTGACCGTAACCTCACGCCGCAAATCGCGGTGTATTACGTCACAATGCAATGCAATCTCAACTGCGCCTATTGCGAGGACTTCGGTTCGCGGCGCAATCATCAGGTGACGCAAAATCCATCACTGGAAGATGCAAAGAAAATCCTGCGCGTCATCCGCTCGGGATTTTCGCGTCTATGGCTCACAGGCGGTGAGCCGCTCATGCATCCGCAGATATTGGAGTTGCTGAGCTATGCGCGGAATGAACTGAAGTTTCGTGAAATCAGTTTGATTACGAATGGGACGCTGCTTGCCAACGTCATTGCGAGGAGCGATAGCGACGAAGCAATCCCCGACTCGACGAGGAGATTGCTTCGCCAAAGAACGGCTCGCAATGACATGTCACTACTTTCGCTTTTAGATAGATTAATTATCAGCCTCGACTCGGTTGACCCGCGCGCGTTGAACCTTGTCAGTCTGCCACAAGTCCACGCGGAGAATGTCATCAACAATGCCCGGGAAGCTGCCAAACTGCAAAAAGCCTATGGCTTCAAGTTATCGGTCAACGCGGTTATCACGCCTGAGACTTTATCCAGCATGGATGACCTGCTGAATTTCTGTGCGGAAAATAGTATCTGGCTTTCGCTCTCGCCGCAGGCGATTAATAATCTACCAGGCTATGAATTGGCTACTTCAAGTGAATATCGCGCGTTCATTGAAAAAGTCATCACGCTCAAGAAAAACGGTGCGCCAGTTTTAGGAAGCATTTCTTATTTGAAAATGCTGATTGATCAAACGCCATACGAGTGTTTTCCAACCCTCGCTCCGCGCATCATGCCTGACGGCTGGCTGGCATATCCATGCCGGCCGATGGAAAAAGCAGGGCAAGAGCAAGGCGGACTCGCAGTTAATTTATTGGATGTGAACACATGGAATGAAGCCTGGAAAATCGCGCAGGAAAAATATGGCGAAGCGCCGACCTCGTGCGTTTCCTGTTTTCAACAATGCTACGCAGAACCTTCGTTGATGCAGGCGCGTCCGCTGGAATATTTGAGCGAAAAATTACGCGGGGTGGACTTGAGTACTTATGCTCCGGGATAACAAGGCAGACCTGACAGGTTCGCTTCGCGAAAACCTGTCAGGTCTTAATTATGATGTCATCGTCATCGGCGGCGGAATTGCGGGACTAAGCGCGGCATTGCATTTGGCAGAGCGCGGACTCCATCCATTGATTCTCGAAGCGGATGAAAAATTTATCGGCGGGAGATTGGCGGGCGGCGAGACTGTTCAGATCGGCGAGTATTCTTTTCGGCTTGAACATGGCGTGCATGGCATCTGGTCGCAGTATCGCAATTTACAGGCCATGCTGGCGCGGCATAATTTGCGCCCGGTCTTTATCCCTGCGCAGGAAGAAACATGGATCTATCGCGACGGGGGGTTCATGGGCAAGGCGCCTGTCGGCTCGGCCATTCGGCGCTCAGTCATCCCGCCGCCGTTTCATTACCTGCAATTATTTTTACGCGGAAAATTTTTATGGATGCTCGACCTGCGCGATTGGCTTTCGATCTTCAACGTTTGGTCGGGGTTGATCATGGCTGTTGGGATCGATCCCATTGCAGAGAATCAGCCGATGGAGGGAATCACGCTCGGTCAGGTCACCCGAAAGTGGTCACCGGCTCTAAAGGCATTTTTCCTCGGGTTGGCGCGTAACGGGCTATCGTCACATCCCGATGAAGTCTCGATTTCGGGCTTCATCGCGTTCCTGCGTTTTTACACACTCATGCGCCGCGACGCGTGGATATTCTCGTACCTGCCGGATGACGGCGGGACGAATATTTGCGAGCCGCTCTCAGCCAGAATCAAACAGCTCGGAGGCGAGGTCAGGCTCGGGTCAAGAGTGAAGCGGGTTGCCAGGGATGGAGGATCATGGCTGGTTGCGCGGGAATCAAGTTCGGGCGGGGAAACTCTCCGCGCGCATCAGATCATCCTGGCAACTGATCCTAAAAATTCCAAACAGATTCTGCGCGATAGCTTTGGCGCGGAAGTCGATGATCTATTTTTTCCCCGCGCGCTTTCGAATGCAGTGGTGCGTTTATGGTTCGATGTGAAACCGCGCAATATTCCTGAAGCGGGGATTTTTACCGGCGACTTCACGGTGCATAATTTTTTCTGGCTGGACCGTTTGTCGAATCAGTACCGGCGCTGGTCGCGTGAATGCGGAGGCAGCGCGCTTGAAATGCACATCTACGGGCCGCCTGAAACGCTTGCGCAGCCTGATGCAGTTTTGTTGACACAGGCCATCGCAGATGCGCAGCAGGCGTGGCCCGAACTGCGCGGACATCGCATCGAACAACACCTGCAAAGAAACGCAGAGGTACATACGCTGCCGTCGGTTGGTCCGAAGGAAAAACATTTGGGGACGGTGACGCCGTGGGAGAATCTGTTTTGCGCGGGTGATTGGGTGAGACACCCGGCGCCGTCCTTCTTTTTGGAGCGCGCATGTTTGACAGGTATCGAGGCAGCGAATGCCGTGTTGGAGTCGCGCGGTTTAAAAAAGTTTGCGTTGTTGGATTATCTTCCAGCGGAATCGTTCGTGGCGTGGATCGAGAAGCTGTTGGTGCGCGGCAGGAAGGCGAGAGTGGCAAGGAAGAAAGGGGTTGGTAGAGACGCTGGGGTAAAATTGCGGCTATGAAGATCGGCGACAAAATCCATGTCCGCGCTTGCAAGACAGACGGAACTGTATACAGAAGCTGGCATACCATGATCGAGTCTGTTGATGCAGACTCGATTGTTACAATATCGCCTGCCGGGGGCATGGTGGAAGATCGCAAGCGGATAACTTACCAGACCGAACATATCTTGCGAAGCTATTATTGGTTCGATAAATTCTATAACCTTATCGAAGTCTTTGATACTCACGGAAATCTGGTTGAGATATACATCAATATCGCCTCGCCGCCGGAGTTTGAAGATGGCATGATGAGTTTCAAAGACCACGAGTTGGATGTTTCAAGATTTCCTCCCAACTCCGCCAAGCTGATAGATGAAGATGAATTCGCTGAAGCCGCAGTAAAATATCACTACTCAAAAGAATTTCAAGCAAAGATGTATTCCGCAGCAAATGAAGCTCTTGAATTAGCAAATCAGTGGCAAGCGCGACCTGTCCCTTATTTTTCCTAACCGCGAAGCACGCAAAGATCGCTAAGAAAAGCGTTTTTCATCCTTTATCTTTCATAATTCATCCTTCATAATTTAGGAGTTTCCCATGTTAAACAAAACCATAGCATTCATCGGCCCCGGCGTTATGGCAGAAGCCAT
>JACRBH010000255.1 GCA_016234535.1 Chloroflexota bacterium | reverse complement strand
GGTGATGTGGAACTCTGGAATGGAACGGCACGAGCCGCGCGTTTCCTCCTCCCCTTTGGAAGCGACAATGGCCGGGCGGTAATGAGTCTCTGTCAGGCGTGAAGCCGCGAGGCCGACAACGCCGGAGTTGAAATCTTCCTGTGCGGCAAAAAGCAGGTATGCGTTTGGATCATCCTTCATTGCTATTTCTTCGGCGCGGGCCTGCATCTCGCGAGTGATTCCCTGCCGCTCGCGGTTTTGAATATTTAGTTCCTGCGCAAGCTGACCGGCGCGGGAAGCATCTTTTGTAATGAGCAATTCATACGCGGCGAGCGCTTCTTTTAACCTGCCAGCCGCATTCAAACGCGGACCCAGTGAAAAGCCGATGTTCCCCGCGTTGACTTTATCCAGTTTTATATCTGAGACTGCGGCGAGTGAGAATAATCCCTGCCGCGTGGTTTGTCTCATTTGGCGCAGTCCCTTGCGGACGAGAATGCGATTCTCTCCAACGAGCGGGGCCAGGTCTGCGACAGTGCCGAGGGCGACAAGATCAAGCAAGGTATATAAGAACTGACCATTTACTGTGGACGGTTGACCATTGTCTGCGGTCTGTCGTCCATCGTCTAAAAGGGCTTCGGCTATTTTGTATGCGATGCCCACGCCAGCGAGGTCTTTGTCTTTATATTTGTCGCTGTGTTGCTTTGGGTTGATAACGGCGAAGGCCGGGGGCAGGTCACCTTCGGCAGGGTGGTGGTGGTCACTGATAATGAGGTCCAGCCCAATGGTTCGCGCGTGAAGCGCTTCATTCGGCGAGCGAATGCCGCAGTCCACGGTAATGACCAGTTTGACGCCGTCTGCTTTGAGTTCATCCAGTGCATTGTTGTTGAGACCATAGCCTTCTTCGAAACGATTGGGAATGTAACCGCGAACATCCGCGTTTAAGAATTGAAGCGTTTGTACGAGCAATGCGGTGGCCGTGACTCCATCCACGTCATAATCGCCGTAGATGGCGATGGGCTCATGATGTTGAATGGCGTATCGGATGCGGTCAACTGCCGGGCGCATACCGGTCATTTGAAATGGGTCGGGGTCGAAATCGGGTTTGGCGTTAAGGTAGGCGCGCGCCTCGGCGTCAGTGGCATAGCCGCGGTTGAAGAGGATCTGTTTCAAAAGAGGGGGAAATGCCAATAGTGCAGAATCAGCTTCGGGCGTGATAAGAGGCGGGACGATCCAGCGTTTGTTTTGGGTCATGTTAATTGTCATTTCTAAATCGTGATGGATGGAGTATAAGCGTTGATGGTTTCATGCGGAAGGGTGCTGTATAATTCCAGCATCTTAAGGAGTTATCATGAATCCACTTGCCCCAGATGAAAAGACAGCGATGGTGATGGTGTATACACAAAATATGCTTGCGCGCGGAGAGGTGATCGCGAAGGAAAATGCGCGTGTGAGCATCTGGCTTCGGACGCAGGGGGTTCCAAATTACATTCACCTTTTTAAGCCGCAGGTGATTTCGTTTGGCGGCACTCCGCCCAAGCCCCTTTCCTTTTCAGAGATATTTATTCCAACCACGCAGGTGATCGGTTTTCATCTTGTGCCGCCTGCACAGGACTCAATGGATTACGATGTTAGTGAAGTTAATCGCGTGATGCAGCCGCTGGAGATACTTGTTGGCACGTTTTTGCTCAAGGGACATATCCGCGTTTCGAGCCAGGCTGAACTATCCACGAGCCTCGACGTGATGCGTGCGGCGTGGGTGTCCATTTATGATGCCGATATTAGCAATCCATATCTGCCGCAATTCAATTTGCATGTGCCGATGCTGCTGGTGAACCCAAACCAGGTGAGCTTTGGTCTGGTGTAATTTTTGCATGAATATTTCCCTTACAACCCCCGCGTTATTATTCCCAACAGTATCCTTGTTGATGCTGGCTTATACGAATCGTTTTCTCACGCTTGCAACCATTATTCGCAATTTGCATGACAGGTACAAAGCAGAGGATGATGGGAATTTACTGGGTCAGATTGCGAACCTGCGTCATCGGGTGTATCTGATCCGCAACATGCAGATCTTTGGAGTGTTGAGCCTGCTGTTTTGTGTAATCAGCATGTTCGCTCTCTTCGCGGGGTGGGTGGCTGGCGGACAATGGAGTTTTGCCATTGCGTTGATATTGATGATCATTTCAATGCTCATCTCTTTGCGTGAGTTAATGATTTCAGTGGGAGCGTTGGATCTGCTATTGGTGGAATTGGAAGATGACGAGAAGATGGGTAAGCCTGCCCGACGATAAACCGTCGGGCTATTCTTACGAAGCCGCCATTGGCGGCTCGCTTCGCAGGCTTCGTATGAGTAGCACGGGGGCTTGTCCCCGTGCGGATGTGAAGCAAACTGCGTAAGAAGGGTAAGTAAGAATTACGAGCTTGTTCGCCAAATCTGCACACCAGCAGGTAATGTCGGCAAAGGCAAGTTCCCGTTGATCACTGTGCTGGTCTGTCCGCTGAATAATTCCCTAAACGTTGTCCCATCAGAAATTGCGCCGAGGCGAACAGGTAATAGCCCGGCGGGATATTCAACAGAACCGCGATTACCGATGACAATGATCTGCTCTTCGTCTGTGTCTCGCAGATAAGCCAATACGTTTTCTTCAGCCAGCAAAACCTGAAAGCCGCCATCAATCAACGCGGGGGAAGTTCGACGCAGTTTGATTAGAGTTTGATAAAAAGCCCGCAGTCCCGAATCCCATTGAGTTGAATCCCAGACCATACAGTTTCTAGCTTCGAGCGCGTCTCTTCCGCTCATGCCGATTTCGTCGCCGTAATAAATGCAAGGCACGCCGACATAAGTCATTAAGAAGGCAACAGCTAAACGATTCTTCGCATGGTCATGATTTAGGATATTAATGATGCGCGGCGTATCGTGCGAGCCAAGCAGATTGAATTGCTGACGGGCGATCTGCCATGGGATGGATGCGCGGCTGGCCTGCCATGAATCAACGAGTGCTTGAGTAGGCCAGGGGACAGATGATCTTACATTGCGCGGCTCGGCATGTTGATTGACCTCGAAATGATTGAGCCAGAATCCAACCGGGTTTGAGAATCCGAAATAATTCATACTCGCATCGAGGTGATCTCCCTGCAACTGTGAACTGCCATCGAAGAAATTCTCTCCAAGCAAATACGCGGATGGATTCTCCTCCTTCACAGCTTGTCGAATACCCGCCCAAACTTCCGCTTCCAATTGATCTTTGCCATGCCGAGCCAGCATATTGGCAACGTCCACACGCCAGCCGTCGACAGAGTAGGGAGGTTTCAGCCAGTGACGGAAAACAGAGTCAACGCCTGAGTAAATTGTTTCGCGCAAGTTTTTACTGCGATAATTTAACTTGGGCAGACTGCGAACGCCAAGCCATGATTCGTATTGATCAGGATGTTGATGGAAGGTGAAGTAATCAGCGGTGGGGGAGTTCGCATCCTGCAAAGCGGCCTTGAACCACGGATGTTCAACTCCGCTGTGATTGGGAACAATGTCAAGTATGAATCGCATTCCACGTTCTGCTGTTGCGCGGCGCAGGGAGATCAATGCCGAGTCTCCGCCGAGGTGCGGGTCAACGTTGAAATAATCAATCACATCATAACGATGATTGCTGTATGCGGTAAAGATCGGGTTGAGATAAATGGCGTTTACGCCCAGGTCGGTTAGATAATCGAGATGTTGTTCGACTCCGGGCAAGTCACCTCCGTAAAATTCAACCATCGCTTCGGGCCAGTTGCTTTGCGCTTCGCCCCAATTTCGAGCACGTGATTTTATTCCTTGATATTCAAATTCACCCTCACGGACATTGCTGGCCGGCTCGCCGTCGGCAAAACGATCGGGGAAGATTTGATAAAAGACGCTGTCGCGTAGCCATGAAGGTGAGACGTAGTCTGCGAGCAAGCGAAAATCTTCTGCATCCGTTGGCACATATCGGTGCGGACCTGAACCGTTGTACCACCAGATTCCATCACTCGTGAAAAGCAGGAAGCGATAGGATGTCATTGGCATGGCTAAATGTAAAGTCGCCTGCCACCAGGTACATGCTGATGATGTTTCTTCGATTTTCATTTCAGCAAAAAACTGTTCGCCATCGGGACAGGTGCGGAGCAGGATGCGCTCGATGGGGGCATCGGTCGCGCTTCGCAGCCGAATGTTGATCTCGTCTCCGAGTTGCAGGTCGGCGCTGGGAGATTTCACATATCGCCTGGAACCATCGTGATGTATGGAAGAAAGGTAGGTAGGAGTCATGCGGCCTATTCTACCAATGAACATGCTGATATTTTTCTTATAAAGCTCTTACTGTCGTGTTGATGCAGTCGAATTAAAATGTCGTCGAAAAAACCATGATGTCGTTGCGAGGGCGGTAGCCCGACACTTGCACCGCACTGCGTTTGGTGCAGTGCAGGTGAGCAATCCCCTGTTTTATGAGAGGCCGAAATTTAAGAGGAGGCTGCTTCGGCAAAGCCCAAGTACTGCCTCGCAGAGACATAATTCAATGAGATAATAGAAACAGATTATTCCAATTCAGGAGGTCAACATGACTGATACCACATCACAGCAATTTACTTTTAAAGCAGAGACAAAACAACTGCTCAATATTTTGATCCATTCGTTGTATAAAGACCGTGAAGTATTCTTACGCGAACTGCTTTCGAATGCCTCAGACGCGCTTAACCGTTTGCGCTTTGAAATGGTCACCAATCACAACGTACTCGACTCAGCGGCGGAATTAAATATTCGTATCACAGCAGATAAAGACTCGCGCACGATCACCATTCAAGATACAGGCATTGGCATGACCCGCGATGAGATGATCGAGAATCTCGGCACCATTGCCCAATCAGGCGCGCGCAAATTTTTGGACGCGGCCAAAGATTCGAAAGTTGATCTGACGCAGGTCATCGGTCAATTCGGCGTGGGATTCTATTCGGTCTTCATGGTGGCCGAGTGGGTGAGGGTCACGTCACATTCATTCAACCCGGATGCCGAGGCTGTCAGTTGGTATGCCACAGGGGATGACAACTATCAGATCGACCGAGCAGATATGAGCGAGAGGGGAACGAAGGTCGAGATCAAACTCAAAGAGGATGCTGCTGAATTCGCCGAGGAGTATCGCCTTAAGAATATCATCCACAAACATTCAGATTACATTGGCTTCCCAATTTATCTTGGCGAGAGCAAGGACGCGGTCAACAAGCAAACGTCACTCTGGCGCACATCCAAACAGGAAGTGACCGACGAGCAATACAAGGAATTTTATCGCCAGACCACTTTGGATTTTGAAGATGCGCTGACGCACATTCACGTTTCAACCGACGCGCCCGTGCAGTTGTATGCGCTGCTCTACATTCCCAGCAAGGCCGAGCGCGGCATGTTCTCTCTGCGAAAAGAGGATGGATTGAAATTGTATTCGCGAAATATTTTGATCGATGAATACAACAAGGATCTTTTGCCCGAGTACCTGCGCTTTGTGCAGGGAGTTGTGGACTCAGAGGATCTGCCGCTCAATGTCTCCCGTGAAACTGTTCAGTCTAGTGGACTGATGCCGAAACTGAAAAAGGTTCTAACAAACCAGGTTATCAAGGAATTGGAAAGTCTTGCAAAAAATAATGCAGAGAAGTATCAAACCTTCTGGCAGGAGTTTGGACCCTATTTGAAGCAGGGAGTTGCCGCCACCCCGATGGATGCGGATACCATCAATCCGCTGTTGCGTTTCAAGACGAATCTGAATCCTGAAACATGGTCTTCGCTGGAAGAATATGTCTCGCGCATGAAAGAAGAGCAGAAGGTAATTTATTACATCGTGGGTGAAGACCCGAAGTCTGTGCTGCGCAGTCCACACTTGGATTACTTCCACTCACAAGGGACGGAGGTGCTGCTGCTTACCGACCCAATGGATTCGTTCATGTTGATGGGCTTGCACAAGTACAAAGACTATGAATTAAAGAATGTCTCCAGCGCGGAAGTGGATGCGAACGAAAAGCCAAAGGAACAACCCGAAGCCGAGAAAATTCCCGAAGCAGATTTCAGCACACTTCTGGCACGCTTCAAAATTGTCCTCGGCGAGCGCGTAACGGATGTGCGTGCCAGCAATCGTCTCTATCAATCTGTGGCGCGTTTGGCGGATGCGGATGATACGGTCAACCCGGAGCTACAGCGCGTTTATAGATTTCTTGGCAAGGAATATGAAATTCCAAAAAAGATTTTGGAGTTGAATCCATCGCATGGGATTTTGAAGAAACTTCTCAAGTTGGAATCTGATTCAGCTTTGCAGGATATCATCATCGAGCAGATTTACGACAGCGCGTTACTTATAGAGGGATTGCATCCCGATCCATCGAGCATGGCATCGCGCGTCCAGCAGATCATGGAGGCGGCGCTGGCAGGGAAGGTGGAGTAGCTAAAGGTTGGAGACGGTTATCCATTACGCGAAGGTGACCGTCTCTCTTTTTTTGTTTATAGTGGTAACATGCCCATCTGCCGTGGGTTTACATCTCTGTCTGGGAGGTTTGGGGTTGGTTTGCATCAATCGTTTCAACCCTGTTGCGCCCATTATTTTTTGCGCGATAGAGGGCAATGTCTGCTGAGGCTTGAAGTGAGTCAATGTCATAATTTTGATTGGCCGCCCAGGCTACACCGAAACTTGCCGTGACTCTCATGGAGTGACGGCCGGTGGATATTTTTTCAGCGATCCCCGCGCGCAGTCGCTCGGCGATCTGTAATGCGGATTCGGGGGGTGTTTCGGGAAGCACGACCAGAAGCTCGTCTCCGCCAACCCTTCCGAACAAGTCTGTGTCTCGTATCTCCTCAAGTACAACCGAAACGACATCGCATAATATGCGGTCACCTTCAATATGGCCAAAACTGTCGTTGATCTGTTTAAAGTTATCGATATCGAACATGATCACGGAGAGGGGTCTTTTATTTCTTTCAGCCAGTTTGATTTCACGAATTGCCGTCTCGAACAGCCCGCGGCGGTTGTAAATTTCAGTCAGTGAATCGGTGACCGCCAAAAGCTCCGCATTTTTGCGGGCCGTATCCAATTCGATCGTGCGCTGTGCCACCTGTTTTTCCAACTCCTCCTGCCGAATTTCAAGTTGCTGGCGGAAGTCTTTTTCAGCCTCCAATTTTTCGTTTTGAAGGGAGAGTACCTTATTCGCCATGCCAAAAAAGTGTAATAACGCGCCCGCCAGCAGCCCGTTCGGAATTATTTCCAACGTAATGGGCTGAAATGGAAGGATGCCCAGGATCACCAGTCCAAATGCGCCCATGCCTATTAACAGGAAGACATTTGCAAGCAGGTTGTATAAGGCTCCTTCCAGTCTGCGCCGCCAGGCCATCATCACGTTTGGCAAAACAGAGAGCGGAATGATAAAGAGCATGGCCAGGTCCATTTGATACGTCAGTTGAACGGGTAGAAATAGCGGCGATGCAGCCAGGAGTCCGCTTGCAGCCATCATGGATTTTAATATCCAATCCATTGACTTGTTTTCACGAGTGTTCAACACCTGACGTGTAAACAGCAGAATCGACAAATAGGCCAGCCCGGAGAAGACAACCAACCCTTCGTTTGCCAGCCATGTTGTGACGGGATATATTGCAACGAGACCAAAACCGTCCAGTGCAATAATGATGAAGTAGGCGGAGAGCAAGTAAGCCAGGTAATAAAAATAAATTGCTTTCTTGAGAAATATAAATAGGGCCAGATCATACATGAAGATAGCCACGAAAAGGCCAAGCATAATGCCATGCATCAGCCATTGATCCAGCATATTTGCCTGTAAAGAAGCAGGCTCCAGGATCTCGTAGGGAAATATGATTGCGCCGGCATTGGCCTGGACGCGGACAAACAATTCCACCCGTTCACCACTGCCAATGGAAAAAGGCAGAGCAAGCGTCGTTGCGAGTTCGACCGGCCGTTCCTGCCTCAGGAGCCTGTCCCCTGTAGCAAACTCACGACGCTGACCGTCAGAATCGATAATATGGAGTGTGACAAAATCCAGTGTGGGATATTTAATATTCAGAAATAAATCGGCGGGTTGATCGTTCAGGTTTTGGACCGGGATACGGAACCAATAAGCGGATGATGAAAAAAAATAGCTGGGAGTTTTTGCGGAGACGTCGCTGAACTGGCTGGCTTGATCCATGATTTGATCGAGGGTAAGGCTGGTAGTTGGGTCTTCGTAAACCTGTAATTGACCGGGAACGATTCCCTTCGGAGGTTCGGCTTCCTCGATCCTGCTTGCCGGGCCAAACATGGCATACCAGATCCCTATCATCAATAAGGTGACTGCCAACTTGTTTCTCATTCACGAACTCCTTGCCTATCCTCGCCAAGAACTGCGCTCTTATTTCGCCAACCACTTGAATAGCTTATTTTTGAGCTTGACCCTAATTATAGCCCTCGCAATTATCAGCTTAAAGGTAATTATCATTTTTGTGGGTTGGCGTTTGAGGTTGCGCGGCGGAGCGCCCGAAGGGTTGAAGCCGCATTCATTCACTTATTGTTCAAAGAAAATTCAATTGCTTGAATGACCCCGTTGATACTTGATTATTCCAAAAGCGGATCACCATGTACCCCAGTGACTCGAAATATTTGCTTCGCTCGGCTAATTCATGCTTGCTTTTCAGGCTCATCATGTTGCTCCTCCGACAGGCTTTCTGCCTATCGGAAAGTAACATTTTCCCTGATGCAACGTTACTTCTCAAAGTAACATTTTCCGTGATGCAATTCGGTCGTATTCCGACCAGTTCTTGACACGGTATAATGCTTTTTGGCGTGAGTGCGTTTTTGTGTATTTAGGCATAAACCCAAAGGTACATGCTCACACCTCTTTTATCAAATCTTCATGCACCAAAACCATCGGAAATCGTAAATTGCTCAAACTCACCCGTCCCCTCCACCTCCTCCTCGCCGCGCTGACGTATACCCTCGGCGCCAGCATCCCTGACTACCTCGGCAAGCCTTTTTCTGCCCTCGCATTCTGGCTTGGGCTTGTCGGAGTCGTACTCGCGCAATTGAGCATGTCGCTGCTTGCCGAAGTTTTTCGCCCGCACAATGAACCGCTGGCCGATGATGAAACTCCCAAACAAAAAGAGACTCTCCGCAACAATCTGCTTTATGTTTCTTATGCCCTGCTCACGGTCAACGCCGTGATCGCTTTTCTGCTTTACATCAATTACGGACTTGCGCTTTCATCTTCCCTCTTTTTACTTTCGTCTCTGCTGGCAGTGATCTTATACGCTGTTCATCCTTTCCGCCTGCTTGACCGAGGCTTCGGCGAACTGACTCTTGCCGCGCATATCGCTTATATCATCCCATCCATCGGCTTTCTTCTGCAAGCCGCAGAAAATCACCGCCTGTTGATGGTCATCATCATTCCGTTGACCGCGCTCGCGCTTGCATACTTTCTCATCCTCAACTTTATATCTTTTCCCTCCGACCAAAAATATCAACGCGCCACGCTCCTGCGTTTGCTCACATGGGAACGCGCCGTGCCGTTCCATCATAGTCTCGTCGCACTGGCCTACGTTATCTTTGCCATTGCGCCCATCCTCGGCTTCTCCATTCTCTGGCCCGCCTTTCTCACACTTCCTTTCGCCATTTTGCAAATCCTTCTCCTTCGTCACGTTTCAATCGGCGGCAAACCGAACTGGCCTTTGCTCAACGTCACAGCGCTGGCAGTCTTTGGCCTTACAACATATTTCCTGACTTTGACTTTCTGGATTAGATAGATATGCCTGAATTTTTGACTCTTCTTCCTCCCGACGAAGCTCGGACTCTGCTGCTCTCGCATCTCTCCCAGCCGACAATTGATTCTGAATCAATAGACATGCTCCACGCCTTGGGCCGCTTCACCGCGTCTGACACATTCGCGCCGCACCCATTGCCCGACTTCCCCCGCACCACCGTGGACGGATACGCCGTCCGCGCGCGCGACACCTTTGGCGCAACTGACTCACTCCCTGCATATCTCACTTTGATCGGTGAAGTGCCAATGGGCGACACGCCGTCCTTTGAAATTGGCGCAGGTCAATGCGCATTGATCCACACCGGCGGAATGCTTCCCAACGGCGCGAACGCAGTTGTAATGATCGAATACACACAACACATTGTAGGGGCGGGGTCTCCCCGCCCTGGGTTGATGAACGAAGTGGGGCGAGATGACCTCACCCCTACACAAACCGAAATCGAAATCTTCAAATCCGTGGCCGATGGCGAAAACCTAATCCGCATTGGCGAAGATGTTGCCCAGGGACAATTGGTTCTCCCCAAAGGGACTCTCATCCGCCCCGCAGAAATTGGCGGATTAATGGCGCTGGGATTCACATCCATCCACGTTGCCAGAAAGCCGCGTGTCGGGTTGATCTCCACTGGTGACGAAGTCATCGACCCGAGCCAAACGCCGCGCCCGGGACAAGTCCGCGATATCAACTCATATACACTCGGCGCGCTCGTCGAAAAAACTGGCGGCGCAGCCATCCGCTATGGGATTTTTAGTGACAGCTTTCAGGTCCTGAAAGAAGCGGCGGCGAAGGCGCTCTCCGAATGTGACATGGTCATCATCACCGCAGGCTCATCCGCATCCACAAGAGATATGACCGCCGAAGTTATCCGCACCTTGGGCGAGCCCGGCGTGTTGGTTCATGGAATCAATACGAGACCCGGCAAACCGACGATTCTGGGCGTGTGCAACGGCAAAGCGGTGATCGGCTTGCCCGGCAACCCGGTCAGCGCATTGGTGAATGGATATTTATTCGTTGTGCCAGTCATCGAAAAATTATTGGGCGCACTGCCAAAACTCAAAGCAACTGTTCAAGCCAGACTAATAGTGAACCTGCCCTCTCAAGCAGGCCGCGAAGATTGGTGGCCGGTGAAACTGGTGGTCAGTGGTCAGTCATCAGTGGTCAGTTATCAGGCTGAACCGATTTTTGGCAAATCCAATCTCATCTTCACCCTTGCCTCTGCCGACGGACTCTTACGCATTCACCCCGATGCAACGGGTCTAAGCGCCGGCGAAATGGTTGAAGTCGTGCTGATCTAAACCTTCAACACTCTTTCTTCTTCTCTCTTTTTTATCATCACTAACAACTGAACACAGAACGCTAACTGGAGCCTAACAACCAATGACTTTCTTAACTTCTCTTTCCCAACCCGGTAAACTCATCCTCGACGGCGCGACAGGCACGGAACTCAACCGCCGCGGCGTGGATACCGGCCTCCCGCTCTGGTCAGCCAATGCGTTGATGAATGATCGTGACGCGAAGATCCTCCAGCAAATTCACGAAGATTATCTTCGCGCCGGCGCAGACATTATCACCACCAATACCTTCCGCACACATCGCCGCGCACTGGCTCCCAGCGGAAATGCAGACCGTGCGCTCGAACTCACACGCCGCGCAGTGGACATTGCCCGCGCTGCAATTGCCAATGTGCCATCCGATAAACCCCGTTTTGTGGCTGGTTCGATTTCCACGCTCGAAGATTGCTATCGCCCCGACCTTGTCCCGCCTGATGATGAGCTTCGCGCCGAGCATTCCGAGCGCGTTCATCATCTTATCGAATGCGGCGTGGACTTGATCCTGATCGAAACCATCAACACGATTCGCGAAGCCGTTATCATGGCGAAACTTGCGAGCATTACCGGCACGCCCGTAGTCGTCAGCTTTGTTTGCGACCGTGATGGAAAACTACTCTCAGGCGAAACCCTGACCGATGCTGCGGCGCAGTTACTTCCACTTGGCATCTGTGCCATCGGTGTCAACTGCGGACCAACTCCCAATCTTGCCAAACCGCTTACAGAATTACAGTCAGCATGTGGAAAAGATTTCCCATTAATCGCATACGGCAATATCGGTTATGCCGATGACGAAGTCGGTTGGATTAACACCGACTCTGAAAACCCCAAAGCCTATTGCGATCATGCCTCTCACTGGCCTGTAAAAATAGTGGGCGGATGCTGCGGTACTTCACCCGAACATATTACTGAATTAAAATCAGCCTTGAAATAAAAGTCGAAGATCAAAAGTCAAAGGCCAGGTCTTGCCTTTGACTTTCTTCACCATTCTTCATTCACAATTCATCCCTCATTCTTAAAAGGTTCCCTACATGCTTCTTGAACTCTTCAACAAACCTGTTGGTTTCTTCCTGCTTGCAATGGCGATTATTCTCATCACGCCGCTGCTCTCTGAGAGATTAAGATTACCCGGCATTATCGGCATCATCATCGGCGGCATGTTGATCGGCCCGCATGGATTTGGTCTTATGCAAGCGGGGGATCGCATTGAATTCCTTGCCACCATCGGTCTTGTCTACCTCATGTTCAGCGCCGGCCTCGAAGTGGATATAAACCAATTCCTACGTGTGCGCGGCCGCGCCGCTGTTTTTGGTATTATCACTTTTCTCCTTCCCCAGCTTATGGGTATGGGGCTTGGCTACATCCTCGGCCTCGACTTTTTAGGCATGATCCTGCTCGGCTCCGCGTTTGCATCTCATACACTTATTGCTTTCCCCATCCTCACTAAATTTGGAGTGACCCGCAACGAAGCTGTTGCAGTCACAACCGGCGCAACCGTCCTTACCGATATTGGCGCATTCATCGTGCTTGCGGTTGTGCTTGGCGCAAGAACAGGCGGAATTTCCCTCGGCTATTTTGTGCAGCTCATTATCCTTCTGGCGCTTTTTGCGCTTGCCATTGTCTTTGGGCTGCCGCGCCTCGGCAAATTCGTCTTTCAACGTATTTCAGGCCGCGCGGTTGAATTTCAATTCGTCATCGTTACGCTTTTTGTTTCCGCCTTCGTTGCAGAACTGATCGGTGTGCATGAAGTTGTCGGCGCATTCCTTGCCGGGCTTGCCATCAATGCCACCCTTCCGCGCCATAGCCCTGTAACAGGTCATGTGCTCTTTATCGGCGAATCGTTTTTTATTCCCGTCTTTCTTTTATACAGCGGCCTCATCACCGACCCGCTTACTTTTCTTAAGAGTCCGCAAACCATCGTCGTTGCCATCGGCGTGACCATCGTTGCTTATGTTTCCAAATTCATCGCCGCGTGGCTCACTGCGAAAATTTATAAATACACCCAATCGGAATTCTGGACTGTTTATGGCTTGTCCCATGCCCAGGCCGCAGTCACGATTCCCACTTTGGTCATTGGTTTGGAAACTGGACTTTTTGACTCCACCCTTTTCAATGCCGCCATCTTGATGATTCTCCTCACTTCGATTACTTCTCCTCTAATCGTCCAGCGCTTCGCTCCTGACCTGAAAACTGCCGAGCCAGACGAGGAGGTTTTGCCACTCTTCGGGCGGATTCTCGTCCCCGTTGCAGACTCGAAACAATCTGAAGGATTGATCTCTCTCGCAGGTTTGCTGGCAAACTCATCCAAGGGAAAGGTGCTGGCTGTCAGCGTGGCGCGTGATATGGGAATTGAAAAGGATCGTGACAGCAGCTTTACGCTTCACAAGGACTTGCTTGGCCGGGTCACTGAAATGTTGAATGATCCCGAAACTGAAATTGAACTTATCCCGCGCCTTGCTTCCTCCCATGCGCAGGGCATTCTGCAAACCGCGCATGAGCGGAACGCATCCCTCATTCTCATGGGCTGGCGCGGCAAACGGACATTACGTGAGTCAGTCCTTGGCTCTGTTTTGGATGAAGTCATTTGGGGTTCTGATACGCCCGTGATGGTGGGGAAAATTCCCCTGCCTTTGAACGGAATGCAGCGCATCGTTTTTGTTATCCCGCCCAAAACTGTGCCGCCTGTGATTCTTCAACGTATGCTTGATGCAAATTTGACTCTGGCAAAAGCCCTCAACGTGCCGCTTGAAATCATCGCTGATAAGGCGTATCTGCAAATCGCTGAGGCACTGCTTGTTGCGGCAGAAACAGACCACCCCGTCAAGATCGAAGCGCTGCAAGATCAGCTCAAGGCGGAAAACCTCGAACGTGAATCCGTCAGCAGCTTTATCATCCTCCCGGGCTTCGGTTCCCGTAAACGTGTGGCCGATACATTGGGCCGCATCCCCGAACAACTCGCGCACTCCTTCGATGGCAATCTCGCAATTTTGCATTTTGACCGCTAAAAATCAGAAGCGGAATGAGGCTTTATTCTCATTCCGCTTCTTTCATTTAACTGACGTTACGCAGTCCAGCCTGTAGCGCGACATTTATGTCGCCCATTTTGCGAGACTGCGAAGCGTCTCGCGTTACCGCGTAAGGTGAGTTATTTAACTTTCTTTCAAAGATCAGAAACCTTTATGGTGTGGGGAGGGGGATGCTGCTGGCGAACACCTTTTGAATAAAGACAGCCATCTGGTCCCGTTTGACCGTGGTGCCGGGACAGAAGTTGCCGCCACCGCATCCGCTGGTAATGCTATCGGCGGCTAACTGCTCGATAAAGTCAGCGCCAAAGGAACCGATGGGCACATCAGCAAAAATGCCGGTTGCTGTGGGAGGTACAAAAGCAGTGCCATGCATGGAGCGTACCAGGAAGATCGCCATCTGGGCGCGCGTAACAACTTGATTCGGACAGAAGTTGTTGCTGCCGCATCCGCTGGTAATGCCATCGGCGGCCAACTGTTCGATAAAGTCGGCGCCGAAGGAGCCCACTGGAACATCATTGAAGATGCCGGTCGCTGTGGGGGGTACGAAGGCAATTCCATGCATGGAACGCACCAGGAAGACCGCCATCTGTGCCCGTGTGACAGGGTTGCCGGGACAATAGGTTAATGGACTGGCAATACAACCGCCGGTGATCCCGGCAGACCAGATCGCCTGAATGGAATCAAGCGCCCAATAACCGGCGGCAGCATCTGCAAACAGGGTTAAGGTGTTGGCCGTTACAGTGGCTGCGCCGTTTGTAACCGGTACGCCAATTGCGCTGACCGAGTACGAAGTCGTGGAAAGCGTAAGGGGCGTGTCGATCTTCTTGAGTTTATCCACCGCAACCGTGACGGTGAAAGATCCGCCGGCAGTTGTAATGGACCCAAGGTTGCAAGTAACAATGCCACCAGCTTCACCGCAGAACGAACCGGAGTCGGAAACATAAGTGGCATGGCTGGGGAGAGTGAAAGCAACCTGTGTGCCATCAATATTTGCGTCGGTAGTGTAGGTGAAAGTGTAGGTGTATTGACTGCCCGGTAACACTGTGCCGGCACCGGAAGCTGTGATCGTGGGGTGGGCAGCCTGAGCGTCAACAATGACCGTGACTGTATAAACCTTGGTGGAAAGATCGGCAGCAGTGACCGTATAGTCCACTGGATTCGTGAAATTTTGGGCGACGCCACTGAGCGGCGCGACTGATTCACCGCTGATGGCAATGGTTGGGACAAGCGCCGTCACGTTGGTGAGATATGGAACATGAACTGTGATTACGCCAGCACCCTCGTTAATATCGGTCAGGCCAACTTGTCCGGGAATGGTGAAGGAAGTAATCGCTTTGGCTGTGTTGGCGGCGATTGTCACTGTAACTACGAAATCTTTGGTTGTTGTATCAGCAGCAGTAACTGTGTAGGTTACAGGGCTGGTGAAGTTGTTGGCTGTAATGCCGCTGACCTGCGGGGTGGCACCGACTGCTACCGAGTTGCCAGTGGTGGTGAAGATTGCTACGAGCGCGGTCACGTTGGTCCCAAAGGGAACGGTTACAGCGATGTTTGTCCCTGTGATAACGCCGTCAACTGCCGGGCTAATAAAACCGAAGGCGGTAATATCCTTGGCGGTATTGGCGGCGATTGTCACTGTAACTGTATAGGCCTTGGTTGTGCTGTCTGCGGCTGTGACGATATAAGTTACAGGGTTTGTGAAATCGTTGGCTGTGATCCCGCTAATTTGTGGCGTGCCGCCCACGGTTACAGATGCTCCAGTCGTGGTAAAGGTAGCTGCGAGCGCGGTCACGTTGGTTCCGAACGGAACGGTCACTGCAATGTTGGTTCCAGTGATAATGCCATCAACAACCGGACTGATGAAGCTGAACGCGGTAATATCCTTGGCCGGGTTTGGAGCAATGGTTACAGTCACTGTGTAATCTTTGGTTGAGTCATCAATGGCAGTGACGGTATAGATGACAGGACTGCTGAAATCATTGGCAGTAGTTCCGCTTACCTGAACGGTCGCTCCAACTTTGACGGATGTGCCGGTGGTTGTAAATGTGGCAACAAGCGCAGTCACATCAGTTCCGAAGGGAACGGTTACTGCGATGTTGGTTCCAGTGATGACGCCTATTGCAGCCGGGCTCGTAAAGCTGAACGCGGTAATGTCCTTGGGGGCAACAGCTACGGTAACTGTGACCGTGTAATTTTTGGTTGTACCATCGGCAGCGGTCACTGTATAGACTCTTGGGCTGGTAAAGTTATTGGGAGTAACGCCGCTGACTTGTACCGTCGCGCCAACTTTGACGGATGCGCCGGTGGTGGTAAAGGTGGCAACAAGTGCAGTCACATTCGTTCCATAAGGAACATTCACTGCAATGTTTGTACCCGTAATGACGCCTGTAGCCGCCGGGCTGGAGAAGCTGAAGGCAGTGATGTCTTTGGCGGGGTTCAGGGCAACTGTCACTGTGACAGTGTAGTCCTTGGTTGAAGCGTCAAGGCCGGTGACGGTGTAGATCACAGGGCTGGTGAAGTCATTGGGGGTAACACCGCTGACTTGCGGAGTGACCCCGACCACAACCGATGTCCCGTTCGTGGTGAAGGTGGCGACAAGCGCAGTTACATTCGTTCCATAAGGAACAGTCACTGCGATGTTGGTTCCGGTAATAACGCCAGTGGCCGCCGGACTGGTGAAACTGAAGGAAGTAATATCCTTGGTAATGTTCGGGGCAATCGTTACCACATAGTCTTGCGTGGAGGCATCTTGAGCGGTGACAGTGTAGGTGATGGGACTGGTGAAGTCGTTGGCGGTCACTCCGCTGACCTGAACGGTGGCCCCCACTTTGACGGATACGCCGTTTGTGGCAAAAGTGGCAACGAGCGCCGTCACATTTGTTCCAAAGGGAACGGTGATTGAAATGGTATGAGCGCCTTCGTTGATGGTGGTCAGGCCTGTTTGACCGGGCACTGTAAAGCTGGTGATGGCCTTGTTGGAGCTTGGAGCCGCAATCGTAACAGTGACGGTGTAGTTCTGAGTGGAGGCGTCAGCCGCGGTGACGGTGTAGACCACAGGGCTGGTGAAGTCATTGACGGTCACACCGCTGACCTGTGGAGTGGCGCCGACCGCAACAGATGTGCCGGTGGTGACAAAGGTCGCGACGAGCGCTGTCACATTCGTACCGAAGGGGACCGTGACGCCAATCGTATGAGCAACCTCGTTGATGTTCGCCAGCCCCACCTGGCCGGGGACAGCAAAGCTGGTAATCGCCTTTGCCGAACTTAGCGGGTCGATGGTAACTGTGACTGTATATACTTTGGTGGAAAGATCGATCGCGGTCACGGTGTAAATGACCGGACTGGTGAAATCCTGTGCTACGCCGCTCAATGGAGAGACTGTTCCACCGGAAAGAACGATGGTCGGGACGAGCGCAGTCACATTCGTTCCGAAGGGAACGTGAACCGCAATGTTAGTCCCTGTAATAACACCTGTTGCGGCCGGGCTTGCAAAGCTAAAGGATGTAATATCCTTGGCGGTAATGTCCGGGGCAACCGTGACCGTGACCGTGTAATTCTTGGTCGTGCCATCGGCGGCATACACCGTATAAATTCTTGGGCTGGTGAAGTTATTGGGGGTAACGCCGCTGACCTGAACGGTCGTACCGACCTTGACGGTTGCGCCGGTGGTTGTGAAAGTGGCAACGAGCGCAGTTACGCTGGTACCAAAGGGAACAGTCACTGCAATGCTGGTCCCGGTGATAACACCGGCAGCAGCCGGGCTGGCGAAGCTAAAGGCGGTGATGTCTTTGGCGGGATTAAGGGCAACTGTCACCGTGACCGTAAAGTTTTTGGTGGATAGGTCAGCGGCAGTAACCGTATAGATTACAGGGTTGGTGAAGTCATTGGCTGTAACGCCGCTAACCTGCGGCGTGGCGCCGACCGCGACGGAAGCGCCGTTCGTGGTGAAAGTGGCCACGAGCGCAGTCACATCCGTTCCATAAGGAACGGCAACGGCGATGTTGGTGCCGGTGATGACGCCGACAGCCGCTGGGCTGGCGAAACTGAAGGCGGTAATATCCTTATCGCTGACGGCCGCAAAGGCCGGAGTGACTTGAAACATCAAATTGCCCAGCAACGCCAGAATCAGCATTATCGAGAAAAAAACTGAATTCCTTTTCATTTTACATTCTCCTTGTATTAAGTTTGAGATGAAACATTTGGCTCTTCTTTATTCGTGTTTTGGAAACGGGCGCACCTCCGCATTGAATATTTTTCCAACAGTCCGCCCACGGTTTGGAATACTTGATAAGTTGAATCCGTAAGATGTCAATCTGCATGAAATTTTCTGGGGAGTGTTATGAGTGTGGATCAGTTATGTCTTCGGCATTGATTTATGACAAAACCCATTGATAACTTGATTTGTAAAACAATAAAATCCCACTGAATGGTAAAAATATTATTATGCTTGATGGGTGGAAAATACTCTGCATCCACATAACGACAAATTTTTAACCTGATTGAATTCCTTATATCACAAATGAGTAAGCCCCTAAAGTGACATTCGTATTGAGATTTATCTGACAGACAGGCCGCTCATCCCGGACCTGAAAACTGGCCGGGCGAAAATGGCAGAATGCGCCGCCCCGGCGACGCGCCCGAACTGTCGGCGCTGGGAATGTTCCTTGGACAGGTTCCAGCCTGAGGGAGGGAGAGATGCGATCCTCTTCGAAAATTAACTCAATGCCCCCTTTTCGTCCCATGCTGTCACCCGGTTTCGCCCCAAATCCTTCGACCGATACATGGCTTTATCGGCTTTGATGATGAGCTCCCCAGCCTCCTGCCCATGAATTGGAAATGTCGCGACCCCGAATGAAAGCGTTACCTTTGGCCTTTTGCCCTCCTGTAGAATTCTGATTCCCGCACATGATCGTTTAAGTTCCCTTGCCCGCTTCATGGCGGCGGCCTTCGTGGCGCCGGGCAGGATCAGCAAAAATTCTTCACCCCCATAACGACAGATAATATCTGAACTGCGCGCATAATTTTTCATGATCGCGGCGATTTCTGTTAGGAATTTATCACCAACCTGATGCCCATACGTGTCATTAATTTTTTTGAAGTGGTCAATATCGGAAATGATGACGCTCAAACAATGATCCTCCCGTTTCGCCCGGGTTATCTCACGTTCCAGCGCTTCGTTCAAGTAGCGGCGGTTGTATAACCCGGTCAGCGGATCGTGCAGGGCCTGTTCGCGCAATTCACTTTGTAGTTGCTCGATCTCGCATATATGCGCGTTCAATTTTTCATTGGCTTCCTTTAATTCCGCTTCCATGATTTTTCTTCTGGTTATATCGCGGTTGCTCCCGCGCGCGCCCAGATATGCGCCGTTATCGTCGAAGATGGGCTGGCATACATGATCTATCCAAATTATGTTTCCATCGGGTTTTTGGATGCGAAATTCCACTTCCCCTTTCTCCCTCTTTTTGGCGACATCCTTTTGGTGAGCCAGGAACCCTGCCAGGTCTTCGGGATGGATGATTTTTATGAGGATGTGGGGGGTTCGCTTGAATTCGTCCGCCTCATATCCAGTGATATCCTTGCAGGATGGAGATGTATATATAAATTTTCCACTGGGGCTTAGCCAGAATTCCCAATCATGAGTGTTATCCGCGACGATGCGATATTTAAACTCGCTTTCACGTAATTGTTGTTCGACCCGTTTGCGCTCGCTGATGTCCCGCACCACGCTTTGGATGTATATAGGCTCATTGTTTTTTCCGCGGATCAATTCAGCGTTGATCTCAACAGGAATGATCTGCCCATCCTTCTTTCGGAAGAGCCTCTCGTAAAGCGGAATATGCTCGCCGGCAAGCAATCTTTCCAGAACGCTTTTGCTCTTCTCCCTTTCAGCCGAAGTTTCGTTGACGGAAAGGCTTGCCATTTCCTCTTTCGTGTACCCAAGCATCGTTGCCGCGCGCTGATTTGAAATAATATGCCGGCCGGCCAGGTCAAGGATGAATACGGCGTCATGGGTCTGTTCGAATAAATATTGGAACAACGACTCGCTTTCCCCCAGACTCTCCTTTTGCTGTTGATGGTTGACGTCCGGTTTTTCCAATTCTTCGATACATCCCTGTAAACGCTGTATTTCAGCCTGATGACAATACTCAGTACCGTGAGATTCGCTCATGGCGTGTTGCAGGCTTTGTCGGCTATCTTTTACAAGCCTGACCTTTTAACTAGTATAGCCTTTTTTGCAGCGAAACAAAAGCATTAAAGCCATGTTTTATGATGCGCACACTATTTTGAAAAAGAACGGTGAGGCAGGCCGGCTTTAAAATTCATTTGAGTGTGTTTCAAATGAGTTGACAGAAAGAACGTCCCGAAGGTTTTGCCGAGAAAATTCGGCCGTTTTTGTCAACCTTCGGGACGGTTTCAACTGAAATGAAACACACCCAATTCATTTTCTGTAACGCAAATCATTTGCCGGTTGAATAACTTTCCACCCGATTTCTTCCATTGGCTTTTGCCTTATACAAAGCTTGATCTGCAAACTTTATTAATTCATCCAGGCTTTTGACATTTCTGTTCAACTCAGCCACTCCCAGACTGAGTGTGGTCGAGATTGCGGTGTCTTTATTTTCAATCGGATTATCTGCAACAACCTGCCGTACTCGTTCGGCAACTTGACAGGCCTCGTTCAAGCCGGTTTCCGGCATCAGAATTAAGAATTCTTCACCGCCATAGCGTGCAACGATATCCGCTGCGCGCACGGAGTTTTTGATCAGCGCGGCTATTTCATGCAATACCTGATCTCCTACGCCGTGACCATAAGTATCATTAATTTTTTTGAAGTGGTCAATATCTAACATGACAACAGAGATGGCTTTCTCATATCGCTGGATGCGTTCAAATTCGACCCTGGCGAAATTTAGAAAATAGCGCATGTTGAATAATTCGGTTAAATGATCGATCAATAAAAGCTGCTGCGTTTTTTCGAATAACCGCGCATTCTCAATCGAATAACTGGCTTTATCTGCGATGGTGCGTAATAAGGTAATTTGTTCGGGTGTAACCTGTGTCTTATGGTTGAAATCATAAAGCTCGATCACGCCGATGCGCTCATTTCCCTTTTGCAGCGGAAAGACGATTAACGATTCCACATCCATGGTTTCGCCTCCGTCAAACACGACTGCTTTCGTTGTTTTTTCTCCCGAGTGCATGAAGGTGATTGTCTTCCCTTGTTCAAACGCCATATTCCACGTTTCCAAATCCGGATTGAAACGTGTGCCCTGACCCGCAGCCCAGCTCATATTTGTAAACACTGCAAGATTTAGGATTCTATTTCCGGGTTTATCCCATTCTGAAAAGGAACAAACCTCGGCCCCGCTGGCCTGGATCAATGCCTCCTCAATCTGGAATAATAGTTTTGGATTATTTTCTGATAACGGCGACACAAGCGATGACGCAGCATTTGCCAAAATCTCCTTGCAGGCTGGCAAAACTTGCTGGTCAAATAGAAAACCTTTTTTGGTAGTCGCCAGTTCAACCAGCCCAATGGTTGCCTCATTCGTTTGCAGGGCAAGAATGATTGCAGCGGTCCTTTTCAACTCTGTCATCCATTTCTTTTCTTCGGCTTCAAAATCGCCCTGTAAAATGATCGGAATCCCTGACAGTAATACTTGATTGGAGCGGGGATAATCGCTCATTGAGTAGACATCCCTTTTGCCTTCCCTCCAAAATGTCTTGGAATGGTCGAGGCGGCCGACTATGGTATTGGTCTCTTTATCCCATTCCGAAATGAAACAACTTTCAAACCCGCTGATCTCGAGCAGTTGAGATGCCAGAGTATGCATAACTGTATCGAAATTCAGAGATGATGAGGTGGCTTCTGATGCTTTTAACAAAATATCCAATTCACGCGCCCGCTGAGATTCGTATTCATAAGCAATGGCTTTTTGCAGGTTGCCTTGTTGTTTTTCCAAATTGGCGGCCATGTCATTAAATACTATCATGACCTCGCCGAATTCATCCTTGCGCGGCACCTCGATTCGAAAGGTTAAATTCCCCTCTCCGATCTGATGCGCTCCATCTCGCAGAAAATTTAACGGTTGAATAATCGCGCGGTTTAACATTTTCCTGAAGGTATATATAACAATGGTTATTAGAAAAAAAACCAGAATCGGAATAAGAGTTGCTGCCTGGCGGCTGGCTGCATATGCCTCCTCCTGGGGCAATTCTGAGATCACGATCCAATCTGTAAGTTCAACAGGTGTGGAAACTGCGATTACCTTGACATTGTCAAAATTGACCGCATTGCCAATCCATTTTTTTTCTGGGGAGTGAAGGATTGCTTCAAATAGCGCCGTATTCCCAATAGTACGATTCGATAAAACAATTTGGCGATCCGGGTGGGCGATCACCTGGCCATGCTGATTAACGATGTAAATACTGCCTGTTTCGCCGAAGTGAATTTGGGCCACTTTTTGCCACAAGATATCCATTTGGATTTGTGCGGCTACTACCCCGCGCTTCTGTGAAGGCATGGCAAAGATGATATAAGACTCGTTTTGCGGAGAGGTCTGTACCCGGGTATATATCTTTTGCCCGGAGTTTGCCGCCCGAAACCACTCTGATTGAAGAATGGTGAATTGATTTGCCAGGGTGGGCTCGTTTCGGGCGGCATTGTAGAGCAGGTTGCCGCCTTCATCAACAAAGATGATTTCCAAAAATGCGGGGTTGTCTTTCAATACTTTCTGAAGAATGACAGGGTTTTCCTTGATTTCATCGGAACCATATTTATCCAGCCAGGCCAGAATGCTTTCATTTTGTTGAAGATAATCAGCCACTTTAACGGCGGCACTTTCAGCGGCTTCACCTTGGCGCGCACGCCACGCGTTCTGTTCTGTTGTAAAAACGAAAATTAAAATGCTTATTACAATTAATAAGGCCAGCATAAGAAAGAGAGTCCCGGTAAATGCCATGATGCGGGCGCGAAGTGATTTGTGAAAGGGGATTTCAAACATTTTGAATCGTCAGGGTTTACTGCGGATGTTCCTACTGCGGGTCTGCATCCAGGAATCGCTGCCATATTTCATCGTATAATTTTTGTCCCCTGGCACTGAGCGGCAGGATGATTTCGGCATTTATCAGCGATTCTTCACCCGGGTAGATGGCTGGATCATTGAATATCTGCGGGTCAATAAATGGCTGGGCAGATTCATTGGCGCTGGCGTAATATTTCTGGTTGACAATTTCAGCGCTGATCTCGGGGCGCAGGAGAAAGTTGATGAATAGTTCGGCCGCGCTTTGATTGGAGCTGTTTGCCGGGACGATAAAAGTATCTCCCCACAAGAGCATGCCCTCTTCCGGAATAATGTATTCAACTTGAAGGCCGCTATCCTTGCTGGCTAAAAAATCTCCCGAATACCCCATCGCAATAACGATTTCTCCGCTTGCCAGGGCAGGCGCGGAAGATTCCTGATCAAAATCCTCCACGAAGTGCAGACCAGGCTTCAATGAAATCAATTTTGCCAGAGCAGATTCCAATTCCTCGGGGTTTTCTGAATTGGCGGAATATCCAAGGGATTTGAGTGTGAATGACAGCGTTTCTCGCGGTTGACCGATCCAAATCGCTGCCTTATCTGCGTATTTTGGATCCCACATATCGGCCCACCGGGTGATGGGACCTTGTACCATATCGATACGGACCAGCAGCCCTGTTGTTCCCCAGCTATAGGGAATGCTGTAGCGATTATCCGGATCATAGATCAGATCACGAAAGTTCGGTGAGATATTCTTGAAATTTGGAATATTTTCGTAATTGAGTTCCCCCAATAAATTTTCATTAGCCAAAATTGGGATAAAACGGCTTTCCATCACCACCAGATCATAAACCTGTCCCGCGCGTATGTTTTCGATGGCTTCTTCCTGTGATTCATACGCTTCATACCTGACCTTGACGCTGGTTTCCTTCGTGAAGGCATCCAGCACGGATTGAGGAATGTCCCCCTCCCAGTTATATAAAACGATCTCATCTGCAAGCGGGGGGCGGGGTGATGACGGGGCGCACCCTGAACTGAGAAAGCCAATAACTAAATACGCCAACAAGCACGTCTGTAAAGATAATTTGAGTAATATGGATTTGATCATGGCAAATATCTCCCAAAACAATGTTTGTCATTATATGCCTCACCTGGCTTAATAGAGAGTTTACTTGCAAATTTGTCAACCAAAGTGTTAGTAAAATTGTAAGGGCGGCCCTTCCATCGACCAAAGCGTTTTGATCACTTGGAAGAGTCGCCCTCATGTGTTTACCTTTCTACCGCTTACTTTTTCTTCCCAAACTTCTTCATCAAAACATCCGTCAATGTCGGCTGACCGATCTCCTGCAATTCATAACGCACACGCTGGTGCGGCTTCGTGATCTTCATCACGCGGGAGAGATCGATCGGCGTGCCAATGATGACCAGGTCAACATCAGATTTGTTGATCGTTTCTTCGAGTTCCCTGGTCTGCTTGTCGCCGTATCCCATCGCAGGGAGAATGGTTCCAGTCTTCGGATACTTCACAAATGTCGCCGCAATTGAGCCAACCGCAAACGGACGAGGATCAACGATTTCCTTCGCGCCGAATCGTCGGGCGGCGATATAACCAGCGCCGTAGGCCATCTCACCGTGAGTCAGAGTCGGGCCGTCTTCCACAACCAAAACACGTTTGCCTTGAATCGCATCCGGGTCATCCACAAAGAGGGGCGAGGCCGCTTCAATTTGAACAGCAGCAGGATTCAGCTTGCGAAGCGATTCGCGCAGTTTGATCACATTCTCCGCATCCGCCGTATCCACTTTGTTGATGACGAACACATCCGCCATGCGCACATTTGTCTCGCCGGGATAATAAGTTGATTCGTGTCCGGGGCGGTGCGGGTCGGCCACGACAATTTGCAGGTCAGGCACATAGAACGGGAAATCGTTATTGCCGCCGTCCCACAAAATAATATCCGCTTCCGCTTCGGCCTTGCGAATGATTTTTTCATAATCGACACCGGCATAAATGATCACGCCGTTGTCGATGTGCGGTTCGTATTCCTCACGTTCCTCAATGGTGCATTGATATTCATCGAGATCGTCATAGTTTGCATAGCGCTGAACTTCCTGCGCGACGAGATTTCCATAAGGCATCGGGTGACGAATTGCGGCGACTTTATATCCCATCTCTTGCAGGATCAAAGACACGCGCCTCGTGGTCTGACTTTTGCCTGATCCCGTCCGAACGGCACTGATCGACACGACAGGCTTGGTCGACTTGATCTGCGTGTTCTTCGTACCCATAATGAGAAAGTTCGCGCCCGCGGCATTGACCATGCTGGCCTTGTGCATCACATATTCGTGGGGCACATCGCTGTATGAAAAGACGACCTGCTCCGCGCCATGTTTCTTGATCAGGTCAAGTAATTCTTCCTCAGCACGGATCGGGATGCCCTTTGGGTATAAGTCGCCTGCCAGCTCTGCCGGATAGACGCGACCTTCGATGTCAGGGATCTGGGTCGCCGTGAAAGCCACGACCTCATAATCCTTGTTCCCACGGAAGAACGTGTTGAAGTTGTGAAAGTCACGTCCGGCCGCACCCATGATGATTGTTTTGATAGGCATGATTATTCTCCTATTTCTAAGCCGCGCTGAGGACAGTGTCCGGGAGACTCCGCTTTGGTTTTGAGTCTCCACGTTTTTACCCAGTGCGGCATAATACATTTGACTATCGTCATTGCGAGGGCTGGTGGTTGAGTAGCCGCGCTCTTGTTCTTTGCAACGTACACTTGCACCAGCACGCAAGTGCAGGTGTCGAAACCCAGCCCGAAGCAATCTCCTGCTCAATGTGAGATTGCTTCGGCGGAAGTGCGCCGCCCCGCAACGACATGATTTACGATTATAAAGAAAACAGGCTAAACGCATATAGAACGTTTAGCCTGTTTATTACATGACCTCTGGCGCTTGAATGTCCAGTAAGCGAAGCGCATTTTCTATCGTTTGCTTTGCCGCCATCACCAATTGCAAACGCGAATTCCTGGTCTTTTCATCTTCCGTCTGCAATACATTCACCGCGTGATAAAAGGAGTGGAATGCATTCGCCAGATCATACGCGTAGGCCGCCATCACCAGCGGACGATATTCATTTGCTGCCTGCTCCACCGTCTGTGGGAAGCGCGAGATGAGTTCGATCAGTTCGATCTCATGCTTGGTGAGGTCGTAGTCGAAGGTCGAAGGTCCAAGGTCTGACTTTTGACTCTCGACCTTCGACTTCTTTAGAATCGAGTTTGCTCGTACATACGCATTCTGAATATACGGTCCCGTTCTCCCATCGAAGGATAATGCCTCATTGATGTCGAAGACAATATCCTTATTGTTGTCCACCGAAAGCATGGAATAGACCAGCGCGCCCAAACCAATTTGATTCGCGATCTTTTCACGTTCACTTTCGGGAACATCGCCGCTCTTTTCAGATTCAACCGCCAGTACACGCCTGACCGCTTCATCTGCCACATCTTTGAACAGTACCACATGTCCGCGCCGTGACGACATGGCTCCCTCGGGCAGACTCACAAAGCCATATCCCAGGTGATGGCATTTCTCGGCCTGCGGGAAACCCCACAATTTCAAAATGGCAAAGGCTTGTTGCAAGTGCAATGATTGGCGCACATCCACAACATAGATGGAACGGTCGACCTGATATTGCTCAAACTTCATTTTGGCCAATGCAAGATCTTTTGTAAGATACAGCGTTGTGCCATCTGAACGTAAAAGAACATTGGTGCGATATTTTTCTTTTGTCAGCCCAAGTTTCTCGTCGATCTTCACGATTACCGCGCCGCCCTGCGGACGTTCGTCTGTGGCGATATTTCTTTCAATCAATTCATCAACGATCACTTTGGATGGTTCGTCCACTTCGCTTTCGTAGAACCACACATCCATTTTCACATCGAGCATTCGCAGCACATCGCGCAGTTCTTCCAGACTCCACTCGCGGGTCATGCGCCATAAACCGCGCACATATTCATCGCCTTCATCCCATTTGCGATACATCTCGCGGCGCCCGGCTTCGTAGCCTTCGCGCTTCGCGGTTTCTTCAGGCGTTTCATTATCCTTCTTTTCAAGCAGGGCTGTGGCTTCCACATAAATTTTCGCCAGCCATTGACCACGCTCATGCACGCCTTTAGGCTCCTGTCCCTTGTAAAGTTTGTCATAAACCCACATGGTGGTGATAACGCTAAGCCCCAGGTCGCCTGGGTATGAAGCGCGGATCGTTTCGTACCCGGCAAATTCAGCAAGTCTTGCAAGCGCTTCGCCCAGAATCGTATTGCGCGCATGTCCAATGTGGAACGAGTGATGAGTATTCAAGTTCGCGTACTCAACCATGACGCGCTCGTTTTTCTTTGTACCCCGACCAAAGTCTGCGTTTAATGAGAGCACTTCATTTATAACTCGACTGGCATACATGGCTGTTGAGAAATATAGATTCAAATAGCCCTTTACCGCGTCAATGCGGCTGATCCCATCCACGCTTCCGATCTGCGCCTTGACCTGCTCGGCCATCTCCTGCGCTCTCTGCGGGACGGGTTTTCCACCCCTGCCCGCGCGCGCTTCGTTGGCGGCAGTCTGGAAAAATGATGTGGCAAAACCCCATTCGCCCGAAAAGGGGATGGGCTGCCATTTGAGTTCCGCCAGCGGAATATCGTTTGCGGCGCAGAATTCTTTTATTTTTGTTTCGATGATTTGCTGTTCTTTATTAAACATAAGCGAAGCAATCCTGTGGATGATTTTTGGATTATATCAGGTGAGATGGAGTCCAAAGTCTCCGGACTTTGAACTCTATTATCGTAGTTTCTTAAACGCCACAGGCGGACTCTGTAATCGTTCAATGATTTTCTGAGCGCACTGTTCAGGTGTAAGCAGGGAGGTGTCCACTTCAAGATCGTATTTTGTGTATCTATGAATGACATCGAATTGCGCGCGAGCCTGCCCGAGTGTGCGGTCTTTTCTGCCGCGTTCGCGCTGTTCCAAAACTTCCAATGGACAATGGATGCCAATGAGGTATGCATTCATGTCCGCGAAGAGGTTGGCGCATTCATCCGCCCAGGCTTTTTCCACGAAGACATGATCGGCCACCACATTGTTTCCGCGCGAAGCGGCCGCGGCTATCGCGTGGTGCATGCCTGAAAACAGAATCAGCCCCACAGGTCCGGAATGATGCGCTTTTCCCAGCACGTCATCCCAAAGCGGACGGTCAAGATATCGCTTGGGAAGCATCCAAATGAAGCGGTCAATTCCCATATCCAGATATGGCTCTCGCAATTGGTTTTGCAATGCCTTGAGCAGGCTGGTCTTGCCAGAGGATGAAGTGCCGTTGAGGAAAATGATTGTGGACATATAAGGAAAGCGGGAGCGCCAATAAAGGCACTCCCGCTTAATGACTTGAAAACAAAAAACGCAGCTTATTTCTTTGACGAAGATTTCTTTTTCTTGGAAGCTTCTTCAGCAGCGGGAGGCGCAGCAATGAAAGCGGCCAGGCGCTTCATGAGGCGTCCCTTGCGGCGGGATGCGTTATTCGGGTGGATTACGCCTCTTTGAGCGGCGCTATCCAGAGTGCTGATTGCCTTCAGTACAGCTTCCTTTGTATTGGGGTCATTCTCTATGAAAGCTTCGCGGGCGGCAGTAATGGCAGTACGAGCCGCGCCACGGAAATTGCGATTACGAATGCGGCGCTTTTCATTCTGACGATTACGTTTGATTTGTGACTTAATGTTAGCCAAGGTCTTCCTCCAAAAAATTACTTGCTTTTCTTTTACAACAGCGCTGTATTTTACATGAGGGGTGGGTATTTGTCCAGTAATTTGCTTTGTTTGTTCGTGGCTATTCCAAGGTCCAGTTTGGCTCATGTGTAATCCGTGTGCGGACGTTAGAGAACGTCCGCTGCGCGATAACCATTTTGCACATTCTTTACAGATGAGCCTCCAGTTTATGTCGCTCTAAGCGAAGAGCCTCTTAGCTGTTGTAGCGAATCTTTGCTCAGGGTTATGTGAAGTCAAACTCTCTATTTAGGGTTGTTTGGCACTTAGTCATCCTGGCGGCCGTGGGCATATTCGCACCAACTGGTTTCCCAAACAGTGAAACCAAGCAACAGGCCGGTGACCGCGTCCATGCCAGAGGTGTGGCCAACCTGCAGCGCGGATTCAGCCGCAGCCGCGAGATGATTTGAATTTTCTCCATGACAGATCGCCTCGGCAAGATTCGCCAGGTGACTCGAAACCTGTCCATGCGAAGCGTGATAAAGATAGGCGCGGCTGATGTCATTCGTTTGCGGGGAGAGGTCAACTATCGTTTTTCCCAGGTTGGTGACAAAATGTATGCGTTCGCTTTTATTTGAAACCGAACACCAAAGCCCGGACAGATAACCAACCAGAAGATCATCTCCGCTGGGGGTGAGGCCGGTGCCGAGACCAATCAATGCGCGGAGCGGGGAAGTGTTAGTTAAGTTATATTGTCGGGTGGCATTGAAAAGGTTTTTTATGGCTTCATTTGCCTTGCGAGGAATGCCGGCCTTTATTGTTTCATCCGAACGAAATAAATTCTTTGCAATGATTTCGGCATTCAATTGAGTCTGCCGCTGGTTGAGAATTTGCCAGACGCGCTGCCAGGAGGTTGAAACTGCCGGATTTGTCAGATCAGCGTGCAGGGCGGGGAGATCGCACTTCCAGCGTTTGGCATCGTGCAGTTGAATCGTCAAAGAGTTGAGGCGCAGAATATTATCGCGGCAGATCGCTGGTTCGCCTGTGTTGAATATTTCAAAAGAAAAATCTTTGGGAGTGTCCACACGAATCCCCTGCGGAAGATCGGCCTCATTGGATGTGACCAGAGTCAACAATGTATCTCCACTTATGAGATTGATGGCAGATTTGAAAACGCTGTGAACAGCCGCGTCAAAACCTGTGCGTGGAATTGCATCACCAATGGAGATTGCTTTAAGATACATGCCGCAGGCGCAACCAGACTGTAGCGCGACATTCATGTCGCCTTTGTTACTGCTGCCAGCGATATAAATGTCGCGCTACAGAATCTTTTCATTTTTATTTCATTGGCTCAAACTTCAGCCCATAAACATCCTCGCCATATTGCACGCGGACTGGTTCCCAAGTGGGCTTGACCTTCATGCCGATCTTCAACTGATCGACAGAATCCGCCTTGATCTGTCCCATGGCTTTGACTTTATTTTCAAATTCAACCACCCCGATGACAAGATATCGCTGATCAAAGCCCCACGGCAAATTGAAAATCGTTGTGAATGTAAGAAGTTTGGCGTTCCCCTCGGGTTTGATTTTTTCGAACTCGCGGCCTTTGCAATCGAGGCAGCGATCATGGAATGGGTAGTGTATTTTCCCGCACTTCTTGCATTTATAGGCTGTGATGGCAATTTCTTTTTTCATGGCTGCACCCTCCTGAGGATGAAACACAAGACGTTATTTCCGAAGCCGCCAAAATTGACCGTCAGGCCAACTTCGGCATTTTTCACCTGTCGATTTTCGGGCAGCTCATGGCGCAACTGCCAGACGATATCCACGATTTGAGCCACGCCGGTCCCGCCTACGGGATGACCGCGCGCTTTTAATCCGCCCGAAACATTGATCGGAATCTGCCCGCCGAGACGGGTCTTGCCGGCAACGGCAGCCTTTCCGCCTTCACCTTTTTTAAAGAAGCCAACATGCTCGCTCTCTGCAATTTCCAGAATCGTAAAGGCATCATGTAATTCGGCTACGCTGACATCAGAAGGTTTGAGCTTGGCCATGGCGAAGGCTTGCTGCGCCGCGAGAGTGACAGCTTTGAGGTCGGTGGGGTCTTCACGTTCAGCCAATGTGTGTGTATCTGTCGCCTGACCAAAGCCAGCAATCACAACGTACGGTTTGCCGGTCTTCTTGGCTATTTCCACTGTACATAAAACCAGAGCAGCAGCGCCATCGCTGACCGGGCAAAGATCATACAGGTGCAATGGGTCTGCCGATACGGGATTGTTGACAATGGCGTGAGGGCTGTCGTAAATCCCGCCGCGATCGAGCGCCATCTCAACGTGCGCGTAGGGATTCAATGTGCCCATCTCCTGATTCTTCAAAGAGATGGCAAGCAGGTGTTCGCGCGTAACGCCATACTTTTCCATATACAGCCGGGTGAACATTCCAGCCATGCCGGGCAGTGTGATCCCGTAAGGATACTCGGCTTGCGGATGGGTCATGGTGGCCACAAAATCTGTGGCGCGCCAGCCGGTAACTTCACGCATCTTTTCGCCGCCGACGACTAGGATTGTGTCATAGTAACCGGAGGCAATCGCGAGCAGTCCGTTTTTGACCGCGGACGCCCCGGAGGCCGGGCCGTTTTCGATTGTCTCAGCGGCGGCGGGCAGCAGGCTGAGACGGTCCACCAGCGAACTGGCAATTGCTGACTGGTGCTGGAGCATTCCGCCGCCCATGTTGGCGACGTAAACCGCGTCAACGGATTTATCTCCCAGACCGGCATCATCCAAAGCCTTCAAGGATGCGTATGACAGCATATCCATCAATGTATCTTCATCGCGCCGACCGAAGGGGATCATGCCGGCGCCGATAATTGCAACGTCTCTCATAGTGTCATCTCCCTTTCAATCCGGCGATCCGCTCGCGGATGGTGTCGTCGTCGGCAAATTTAATATCCAGCATGGCTTCGTCCATTAGCGCCTGCGAAACGGGACGGTCACCGACCACCAATCGCTGCTTGGCCTTGAGATAAATCTCACGCGTCAGGCGATATGAATCACCGCCTCCGAGTTCGTGCGGAATGTGAGTCAACTCCAATGGATACTCGATCATCCAACGGCGGAAACCGATCGGGCTTTCGGCCACGATTAAGACTTCATCCTGTCCCATGTAATCCATGTGATATTCCATCTTGGCGGCGAACAGGTGCGAGCCGATGCGCAGGCCGCGGTCAATCGCCAGAGTGTGATAACTCATGCCGACTTTCTCATTCTCCAACCGCCCGTTGACGATGCCCACCAGATAGCCGTCCACCTGTCCCATCAGGCAGTATTCGCTTTTCACGCGGTAGCGATACCAGGCCAGCAGTTCGCCATACAAACGGGCGCTGACGATATCGTAATAATCCCGCTCGATGAACAAACAAGGATGAACGGATTTAAGAATCGCCGGCACATCCTCGCGGACAGCCTGCCGAATGACCATCACCTTGCCATTGGCCAGGGTAATGGTCTTGGGCGGATAGGGCGGCATTGGAATTTGTGGCGGACGCAAAACCATTTCGAGTTCCATATCAACTGGCATATCGTTTTCTCCTTATATCGTGTTGCATGTTGCGTGTTGCGTGTTACGTAACTCATATGAAAACGGAACACGCTACACGTTTAAGTCAGATTAGCCTGGCTCAACTTGTTAATGCTTTCCACATGGGCCGGTTCAAACGCATCGCCAAATTTTGTTTTCTGCATGGCGGCTTTCTTTGCCATCAGCGACTCGTATTCGGCATCGTCAACAATCGCGACACAGCGCGAGATGCTCGACTCGCCGTCCACGAAGCGCCAGGGGAACATGCCGATTGTTGTGCGGCGGTTGAGCAGCAGATCGATCTCGCCGCCCAGACATTCAGCGTGGATGATGCCATAGGGGAACATCTCAAGGTGCATGAGCTGATACTTGCTGTCATCGAAGAAATCTGCCAGCGGCATTCCATATTTCTTCTTGAAGACCTTTTCCGCCTGTCGCGCCTGACGCGGCATCCAGTCGCGGATGATCGTGTTCATTGGGTGGTCAGCGCTGCCGCAGTCCACGCCGATCCAGCGTAATTTCTTTGCCTTCGCCCACTCGGCAAATTCACGGTCGGGACCCGGGTGCATGACCATGTAGCGGATTTCGTTGGCGGTAGGCATATCCCAGCCGAAGTGGTGGTAGCCGGTATGGATGATGAGTATGTCACCTTCGCGGACTTCGACACGATCTTCCACCATTTTGCTGGTGTATACATCGTAGTCACCGCAGACGTCACTCAGGTCAACGACGGCGGCTTCATGTACCAGAAAATCCATCTCCAGCGATGCGATATCTTTGCCCGGAGTATGGAAGTGAATCTCGCCATCCAGATGCGTACCAAGATGGTTGGAGTGGGTGAGCACCTGTCCGTTGGCTCCGTTGGGGGCCAGACGTTTGAAATATTTCAACTGCAATGGCTCGTACGTAGGCCATGGGGGGGTGGCAACACCGAGAGGGATTGTTAGATCAATGAATTTCATGGTTTTGCTCCTGTTTGGATTTTGGAAATCATAAAGTAGCGCGACATTTATGTCGCTAGCTGCACAGGCAAGGCGACATAAATGTCGCGTTACACCTTTCCTAGAGCCTCAAAGGCATCACTAAAACACTTCTCCGGCGCGCGCAGGATTCCCGCCCCAACCATGCCAACACCGGGATCTTTATGGGCAATGCCGGTATTGATCTGCGGCAGGATGCCGGTCTCCATCACCATGCGCACGTCAATGCCGAGCGGAGTGCCGCGGAAGTTCAGTGCGGGGATGGTAAAGTTTTCATGTTCGCCAAAGGTGATCTCATACATTTCGAGGGTGTTCTGCGTTGCCATTTGCGGAGTGCCGCCCACGAATTGAGTGATGGCAGGCGCGGCGGCCATTGCCATCCCGCCGTACCCGGCAGTCTCAGTGACGGTGCTGTCTCCGATGTCGGGATTGGCGTCTTTCTCGGTGAACTGCGGGAAGTACAGTCCCTGCACTTTACCGGCAGGCGCGGTGAACCAACGCTCAGGCATGGATGCGAGTCGGATTCCAAAATCAGTTCCATTGCGAGCCATCACTGTGACGATGGTACTGCCCTCGACTCCCTCAGCCGCTTCGAGCATCGCTTTACCGGCGGGCATGCTCAGGTTCAAGAAGAAGTGATCGTTGCGGTCAATGAACTCGATTATCCTGGCTAAAACTTCGTTATCTTTATTCGTACGAGCCAAAGCGGGACCAATCGCACGCAGGAACAATGAAGTAGCTGCACGATTACGGTTATGGCATTCGTCGCCCATATGCATGGCCTGAGCGATCAGGCTCTTGATGTCAATTCCATTGGGCAGGGTTTGCAACGCGCGATCCAGTGCGGGGTAAAGGTCAGTCTCCATCCATTTCAGGCGGGCATACACCTCAGGCCCCATACCACCGTAGCGCAAAACTTTTCCCAAGCCTTCGTTTTGTGTGCAATAGGCGCGGTTGCCAAAGGTTTTATTTTCAAGAATGAATACCGGCATACTTGGCGAAACGACTCCCGCCATCGGTCCGACCGCGTGATGATGATGACACGGCGAAAATTCAATCGCACCGGCCTCCACCAAAGCAGCCGCTTCCTTTTCATCCAACGCCAGGCCTTCATAGATCAATGCGCCCATTACAGCCCCGCGCGTCGGCCCGCACATGCGCGACCACTCGATGGGCGGCCCCGCGTGCAGGATCATGTGATCGTGCATACCGGGGATGACCTCCCGCGCGATTCCCATCCCGACCAAAACAGCCTGACCGCGCTTGATGCGACTCACCACTTCCTGATTCGCCGCATCCATGCTGACCCCTGAGCGGGTAGCCCGCAATCGCGGAATCCCATCTTTGGGAGGAGTCCAATCAAGGTCAACTACTTTCACGCCTTGGTCGCTGACAGATTTCGCCATGCCCGCCAGCCCGACATTTACGACCGTCAAATCTTTTCCGAAAATATCGTTGATCTTCGCCACGTCATCCTCCCTTGCCTGAAACGATCAATCCGCTCAAACGCGCCGCGGCGGAATTGCTGTTGCACACGATCACGCCAGCGCGTTCCAAAGTGGATGTGGTGCGACTCAGACTCTGCGGATCATCTTCTGTTCCAGTCACCGATGCGACGAATATCAAATCACGCTTCTGACTCCGCCCGAGCCTGATCGCTTCTTCGACAGTATTACCCAACTCTGATGCAGGGTCCGGGTGCGCGCCGTAGCCGATGACCACATCCAACATGATGACCGCCGTCTCTGGGTCACGCGCCTCTTGCAGCAAACGTCGAATGCGAAGATCGTTGTCAATCATCGGGTGCGGACGGCCAACGGTGAATTCCTCTTCACCAAGATCAACGGCAGTGTGCTGATAACTTTTCGTTGAATCAGGCAAGGCAGATTCATTCAGCAATGGCGCATTGGAATAAACCGGGTTGTCCAGTATATCCTTCCAAATTACTTGAGCCTCATAGCAGAGTGTTCCGCCTGAGAATAATCCACGCAGATAACGTTGACTTGGATTTAGTTTTTTCCTGAGTTCGTTGGCTTGCTCTTTGAGACTGGCGTTTTCAGCATCGAGGAATGTTTGGACTGCAAAATCTCCTGATTTTGCAACCAAAGTCGGGAGACTTTGGACTCCGTGAGCGGTGAGCAAAGCGCATTCATACAAAGTGCGGGCTGGAATCACATTGGGAATCTTGGATACCGAATCCATGTTCCCGCCGAGGAAGCAGATGACCGTCGGCTTGTCGCTGGCGGATGCCTGCTCGAGGATGAGTTGCACTACTTCGTCAGCGGGTGGCTTGCTGATCAGGGTCAGCACAGCAGTTGTCGGGTCGTCTTGAAGCGCTTTGATCGCCTCCAGCATCATGATGCCGCCGACTTCTTTTTTCAGGTCGCGTCCGCCCGTTCCAATCCCCTGCGTAATGCCCACTCCGCGCCGTGCAAGCAATGTGCTCACTTCCTGCAAACCTGTGCCCGCCGCAGAGACGATCCCCACCGGCCCGGCAGGCAGCGCGTTTGCAAAACCGAGCGCGACATTGTTGAGGATGGTTGTGCCTGCGCCGGGACCCATCAAAAGCAGACCATGATCACGAGAATATTTTTTCAGCGCGATCTCATCTTCGAGTGAAACGTTGTCGCTAAAGAGAAGCACATGCAAACCGTGGGCGAGGGCATCCCAGGCTTCGTCGGTGGCGTAACGGCCAGCGACCGAAATGACCGCCACGTTGGCGGACGGATGCGAGGCAAGCGCGCCGCGAATCGTTTTGGATTGAAACACGCCCGCTTCGCCTGATGTGGTTTTCTTCTTTAGCAAGCCTTCAACTTTTTGCAAAGCCGCATCAGCGAATGATTCACTCTCGGAACTGACTGCGATGACGAGATCGTTCGGGGTGGCGGATTTAACTTCGTCGGTCAGCAACCCTGCTTCGGCTAGGATGGATTTGTTCGCTTCCGTCGCCATCACCACCGCCGCATCGCGCACTCCATCCAGTTTGGAAAGTTCGCGGGCTGTCAGCATCAAACTGACTGAGTCGTGATATTCGCTGGGCTTGATCAGTGTTTTGACTGTCATGGTCATTTCACGATACCGGCATCCAGCATGGCAAGGTACACTTTTTCTGCGGTGAATGGAGGCCCTTCGAGACGAATGCCGACAGCATCGTAGATGGCATTCGCAATCGCGGGGATGGTCGGCACCATCGAATGTTCGCCGAT
>JACRBH010000254.1 GCA_016234535.1 Chloroflexota bacterium | reverse complement strand
TTCCTCTTCGAGTGTTATTGCCAAAGCTGTTAATTGATCGCTCTCGATCAGTCCCCTTCCAAAATAAAGCGCCTGCGCTCCAAGCAAAGCAAGAGGGCTTCCTGCTTCAAGGAGCGAGGCGATGAGTTCGTGAAGTTGGTAACGGCGCAAGGTCTCTGCCCAGCGCGGCCAGTATTCGCGCGATGACTTCATATAATGCGAGTATAGCATAATTTTAAGGTTGACCTGTGTTGTAAGACATCCCTGGAATTACAAGTAGGTTGCAGTTCAAAAGAAATTCGAAAAAATCCGCAAACTACACTGCTTCGTTTGTAATCTGCGGATCAATCCCACGATCATTCCGGTGCGATTTTCGTTCCGGCGGGAATTTCTGCATCCTTTGGGATCACCACGATCCCATCGCGGACATACCATTTTTCACTGTCAATATCCACCTTGCGTGGAAATTGGCGGATAACCACATTTTCACCGATGCGTACGTTCTTATCCAGAATGGCGCCTTCGATATAACTATTCGCGCCGATACCGATGGGAAGCCCTTCATCATCGCGCTCATAATAGTCTGAGCCCATCATGATGGTATCTTTGATCGTGCATCCGGCAGAGATCTGACTGCGCGTCCCGATGATCGAATGTGTAATATCAGAGCGAAGGATGCGACTGCCATCTGAAATCAAAACATTACGAAGTTTGCTATCCTCAATGATGGAACTGGGTAGAAAGCGCGTGTCTGTATAAATGGGCAATTTCGGGTCGTAAAAATTGAAGGGCGTTTCCGGAGTGGTAAGCGCAAGATTGGTCTCGTAGAAAGAGCGGATCGTTCCAATATCCTGCCAGTAGCCGTCAAAGTCAAAGCCAAATACAGTTTGCGTTTTGATTGCCTGCGGAATAATGTCGCTTCCAAAATCATGGTAGCTTGGGAAGTTCGCCAGCAGTTCCATCAAAACCCTGGTCTTGAACATATAAATGCCCATCGAGCCGAGGAACGGGCGCACAGGGTCGTCACGGCTGACGAACTTATCCTGAGTCTCAACATCCTTGGGTTTCTCAACAAAGGAGGAAATTCGGCCGGTCTTTTCCCGTTTTAATATCCCAAAGCGGGAGGCCTCATCCCTTGGAACAGGCTGGACAGCCACTGTGATATCAGCCTTGTTCGCCCAATGATATTCAGCCATCGCCTTGTAATCCATGCGATACAAATGGTCGCCCGCAAGGATCAACACATGCTTCGCCCCGCTGGACTGTATCTCAAGCGTTTGCTTTCGGACCGCGTCCGCTGTGCCTTGATACCAGTCCGCGCTTTCGATGGTTTGCTCGGCGGCCCAGATCTGAACCCAACCAGTATGGAACGCATCGAAATTATAGGTATGCGTAATGTGCCGGTGCAGGGACACTGAATTGAACTGCGTCAGCACAGCGATGCGATATATTTCTGAATTAATACAATTACTGATGGGAATATCAATGAGGCGGTATTTGCCCGCAATGGGAACAGCGGGCTTGGAGCGCATTTGCGTCAGAGGATAGAGCCGCGCCCCGCGACCACCACCCAGGATTACAGCCAGGACATCATTCAATGAGGGCATTCGTGCCTCCTGGATTTATTTTACTTTTATTTTGGCAACTTGCTAATGTCTGGAGCCAATCATTTTTCGCACATGATAAGCGATGTAAACAATTGGATAGGCCAACAGGATCAATAGATCTATCGCCGCAAAGAACAAATAAAGTTTCATAGTTAAACCTCCAACAAACATTAAAAGCGGGCACGATTAACTTGTCTATATTATTCTACAATCACCAAAAAAACTTGTCAACAAATTATATGAAAAGCATATACACTTTACGCAGGAACGTTACACAGGTTGCTCATTCTGCAATTCAGTGTTAAATGGCACATCATTTTTACAGAAGCGAGATATTAACCGCTCCCTCTCGCTCCACTGGGCATGCGGGACCGCACGCTTCGCGGGCGTTTCAATGAGAACAACGTAAGACGAAAAATTTTACACGCTTTTCGTCTTCTGCTTTCAAAAAACGAAAGTTGTTTTTTACATCAGTCCTTATATACACTCGGCGTACCTGCCAGTCGGTAGTGTCCCATCCAGCCAATCAGATATCGATTGACCTGACGCATGAGTTCTTCCATCTCGCCTGAGCGCGTTCGCTTCGTCAAGGTTCGTATCTTCTCCTTCAAGCGTTCTCGCTTTTCGGATGTTCACTCCGTACAAATGTCGTTGCGAGGGCGATAGCCCGACACTTGCGCCGTACGCCAGTGCGGTGAGCAATCTCCCGTTTTATAAACGACTCGGCGCTCTGTACAAATCCGACAGGCTTCACCTGCTTCGATTATTCATGAGCCTCCCTATCCGAGAGCTTCTGCCTTCCTTGTTCATTCCGCGAACTACTCACTGTACTCACACCTTCGGTGTCTCTTTGTTCAGCCCTCCCCCCTCCCAAAAAAAAAAAAAACGGTACTATGGCTTCTACTGCCTCCTGTCATCCCAATCTGCTTTCTCAAGCAGGATTGTCTCTCAGCTTGATAGCGGTCTCCCCAGGTAATAACGTTGACTTCCCTGCACTCTGTTCGCATTTACTTCTCAAGCCCTTGATCACATTGGGCTTCGCTATCTGTTGCCAGATCGTCCGACTTGGAGCCTCCCATGCGCTTCGTCTTCCTCAAGTCGCAAGTTTGCTTCAGACCTCACCTCACGATAACGCCCCTGCCTTCCACTTATTATTGTTCGTGCAATCAACCACTATATGGGCCTTTCACCTATTAGCCAATACCCATACTGGGTGCTTAACAAAAAAGACGGCTCTTGCGAGTCGTCTTTTTTGTTTAACCGAAATTCGAAATCTTATTCGACAACGATAACGGCGCCGGCTTCTTCGAGCTTCTTCTTGGCGTCGGCAGCAGCGTCCTTGCCAACAGCAGAGAGGATCTTACCGCCAGCAGTTTCAGCGAGGGTCTTGGCCTCGCCGAGGCCGAGGCTGGTCAACTGACGAATGACCTTGATCACGTCGATCTTCTTGGCGCCTGGATCTTTAATAACCACATCGAACTCAGTCTTCTCTTCCACAGGTTCAGCCGCGGCAGCAACGCCACCGGCAACAGCCATTGCGACAGGTGCAGCGGCGGAAACGCCCCACTTCTCTTCGAGCATTTTTACGAGATCAGCCGCCTCGAGGACGGAAAGTGTGGAAAGTTCTTCCACGAGTTTTGCGAGCTTGTCAGACATTGTTTAGCACTCCTTGCTAAGTAATTTAAAATTTGAATATTTGCAGCGAGATGAACCCGCTAGAAAATTGAAAGACTAGGCCGAAGCCTGCGCACTCTCAGAGTGGGCCTTGATAACAGCCGCGAGACCACGTGCGGGTTCTGCGAGTGTGCGAACGAGTTTGCCGGCGGGAGCCTGCAAAACGCCAAGTAATTTTGCGCGCATAACAGGCAGCGGGGGCATCTCAGAGAGCGCCTTCACTTGAGCAATGCTCAAGGATTTGCCGCCCATCAAACCGCCTTTCACCTTAACGAACTCATTGCCTTTTGTTGCTTCAGTCAATGCTTTCGCGGTCAAAGCCGGGTCTTTGAATGCAAACGAGATTGCCGTGGATTTCACGAGATAATCCGCAGGGACATCCATGCCATGTGCCGCAAATACGCGGCGGACAAGCGTATTCTTCACGATATGGAATTCACCGCCAGTTTCACGGATCTTTGCACGGATGGCGTCGATGGATTTCATCTTCGCACCGCTGTATTCCACAAGAATTACTGCTTCACTACGCTTGACCCAATCTTCATATTGAGCCTGCACTTCTTCCTTGCGTTGTTTAGAAATTGCCAAAGGGTATTCACCTCCTTTCAATTAAAAAGTCTTTGCCACTTACACAGGCAAAGACTTTTCGCATTTTCCATAGGGGATTCCCAGAAGGGAAACAACACTTGCGTGTTGTAAATTGCTATTAGTCTCCACCTGAGCAGGAAATTAAGTCCCAAAATTGTGGGACACCCGCCTTCAACGGCGAAGTGGTTTTTAGGGATTAACGAGTATTACTACTCGGCGCCTTCCATATGTTCATTTGGATCCATCTTCATGCCAGGACCCATGGTGGTTGTTACCGTAATGCGCTTAACAAAGTTACCTTTTGCGCCGGATGGACGGGCTTTATTAACCGCATCCATCAAAGCCGCATAATTCTCAATAAGTTTATTTAGTTCGAACGAAGCCTTGCCAATCGAAACGTGAATATTGTTGGTCTTATCGAGACGGAACTCAACACGACCAGCCTTCGCTTCCTTGATCGCACGTTCCATATCCGAAGCGCTGACAACCGTACCGGCCTTCGGGTTTGGCATGAGTCCGCGAGGACCAAGCACACGACCTAAACGACCGACCTTGCCCATCGCATCTGGTGTTGCAATCGCAACATCAAAATCCAACATACCACCTTCGATTTTCTTCATCGTCTCATCATCATCCGCGACGAGATCGGCGCCAGCGGCGCGGGCAGCAGCAGCGCCTTCACCCTGGGCAAAGACCAGTACACGCACTGTCTTGCCAAGGCCGTGAGGAAGCACAACGACATCGCGCAATTGCTGATCAGCCTGACGTGAATCAAGCGTGGTTCGCATGTGGACTTCAACTGTCGAGTCGAACTTTGTGATCGAAGTTTCCTTTGCAAGGGCGAGCGCCTCGCGGGCGGAATAGGTCTTGTCAATATCAACTTTGGCGGCAGCCGCCGTATACTTCTTTCCGTGTTTAGCCATTTTATCCTCCGTGGTACAAACGGATAGCCGAAGCCATCCTCCCAC
>JACRBH010000251.1 GCA_016234535.1 Chloroflexota bacterium | reverse complement strand
GTTCTCGAAGAAATGGCGGATGCCATAGCATTTGAACTCAATGTTACAAGCAACAATGTGCTCAGTGTTCTCAATCAATACTGGCAGGATAAGATCGCGCACGTCTGGCAGGTGGATGACATGCTGGAGTCTGCGCGCCGTACAGGAAAACCGATCACACACGCCGATGCTGCCGGGCTCCTGCACAACCTCTTCGATCAACTTGACTCCAGCATGGGGATCAGCCGGACCAATCTGGATGTCGCATTGGAGGACTATCACTTTTCTCTGAAGAACTTGCCCGACGAAAAATACAGTGAAGTCTACGGCATCTTCAAAGTCTGGCGAAAGAGCAACCTCATCGCTCATCAATTCGGAATGGCACCAAAAATGATGGACGGCAACCTGCCCGATGCGCTTGCTCTGGCTAAGACGATGGCAAAAGAGATCCCAGGTGTGTCAGTTTTCATTGGACTTGAAACCGATGTGGATGAAGACAGCATCCCCTGGCTGACTATCATCCTGCCGGTAGGTGAGACTGAACCGGTCATCGAAGAAAGCGGGGACTCATGCACGCAGTAGCGCCAAAACAGCGCATTCGCATCCTGACGATTCAGATCGCAGTCGCCGATGATGCTGACCCCGACTCGGTTGCCGATGAAATCTCCGAATTGCTTTCTGAAAACGGGATTTGTGCCGAAGACAGCCATATCCTGGACTGGCGCTATCTCACGGAATATCAGCCAGTTGTCATTGCCAGTGATGATCCCGAAGAAGGGGAAGTCTTCGGACTACTGGACTTCAACCTGACGATTACGAACAAGGAGTGACCCATGTACGAATGGACCGAACCTTATGAAGATGAAACCATCAAGGAACGAATTGAAGAATTTGGACAAGCACAGAAAATTGCGATGCAGAATGGCAAAGTGTTGGTTGCATCTTATGAACAATTCTGGCTGCCTGCCCTGAATGGCCTGCCCGATGTTGAGTATCTTGGACGGGAACGTCACCGCGCTCCGTATGGAACATTCGAACCTGCAGCGGATGTGCCCTTTCATGGCGCATTGTGGTTCACCCCATCAAAGGATGCAGAGCTGCCTCCATCTTTGAAAAACATCAAGGAGTGGATACCCGCCGGCGCGGTCGTGGATATGAATGCGCGTTTGGTGAAAATCAAGGTGGATGAAATCGAGATCACCTTTACCAGTATCAACGTCAGCTTGAATGCGCATCAACTTTTGCAGGAAATCAATCAGGAATTGGTGCGCGCCAATGCAGGCGTGTATGTCTGGAAGATCGAGCCTGTGGATGAAATGTCCTCTTCAGTACGGCATCTATTTCCTGATGGAAAAATTCCAGCACTGAGCAATGCCCACACCCGCGCTGATGTCACGGGCTATGCCCTCATGCAGGATCGACCCTATCAGCACATATTGGTGTACGTGGGCATTGCGGCATATAAAACCAGCGTCGAGAGTCTGTGGGCTTCGTTGATCCGTGGGCGTGGCTCATGTTCCATGCGCGGTACTTCTGTCCTGGTGGATGGTGAAGTGAAGATGATGACCCAGCCATTGACCGAATTCAATGTCATGCACGCGGGCATCATTTGCCGCAAGGCTTTGCCCGGAAAATGGGAAGCCAGGGACGACTCTGCCTATGCCCTGGTCTTTGAACAAGGCAGGGAGGTGGAAACAGAATTGCAGATGCTGGCAGCGAAACGTTTGCAGGAAGCGCTGGCCTTTCCAATCCCTGATAACTGGGCAAAGACCCTATGGGAACATGGACTGGATGCCGGCTTCATCCAACGGCTCGAAACAGGTGGGGACTGTCGAGGCGGAGTCAGACTGGATTTGGGAAAGCCCTGGCAGGGACTGGTGCAGAACCTGCTTGAGCAGGAAGTCTTGACGATTTAGGAGGTACAACATGTTTCAATCCATTCAAGTTGATGAGATATTCGATCTCAATACGGATCAAGATCATCCAGCATACTGGCTGGCACAGCTGCGCAAGGCCGACTGGCAGCACCTGTTGAAGTTCGTGGATGTGAAGCTGCCGGCGAAAACAAAGAAACAAACACTGGCGGAAGCTGCCCTGCGGCATTTTGAGTTTGTTACCTGCGATGGGCGTGGAGATGTCTGGCAGATGTGGAATGAGATGCGGAACAAGCATCGCATCCTGATTATCCAGTTCCGTCATTCGGAGTCGGATTGGTCTCGTGGAATTCCAGAGTTCGTCCATCTGGACAAGAATGATCCACTCGGCTTTGTGAATATTGCCGGGCGGTTGTTCTGTCGTGTGAAGTAAAAAACCAAATTCAACCTGATCCCCCATGCCATTCGGCGTGGGGGATTTCATTTTCTAAAAGGAGATAGATATGCGTCCTCCCGCTATTGAGAAGATGGGCTATTACGAAACATCAATAAGGGTAGCCCAATTGCTCAAAATATATTTCAAGCCTGCCGAGTCTGGCAGGTTGCTCGATCCCTGCGCAGGTGAGGGCACAGCCGCATCCATTCTTGCTAAAGCTTTGAACTGCCAGAGTTGGGGTGCGGAACTGTCCCCGGCACGCGCTGCGCTGGCTGGTGAAAAGATGGATCGACTGTTCAATACACCCTGGCAATCGTGTCATCTTACCAACGAGTCCGTCACTCTGTTATTCCTCAATCCGCCCTATAGCCATGACCGTTTGGGCGACCAGAAACGACTGGAATTGGAGTTCCTGAAATCCACCACGCCCAAATTAATACGTTATGGCGTGTTGGTGTATATCGTGCCTCACCAGCTTCTACGCGATCTGGATGTGGCTTCTCATCTTGCTGGCTATTACGAGAACATCACAATCTATCGTTATCCTGAAACGGGATTCAATCAGGTCATTGTGCTGGCAGTGAAGCGAATAAAGTTCAAGATGCCTTCCAATGATGAAGTCATGCAGGTACAGGGTTTGGCCGACATCGAACCTCCCATGTTAAGCGAAGTGAATGAACCGATGTACCAACTATTACCTGCCTCTGATAAAGGCGCTGGCGGACAGCCGATCCGTTTCTCCCGTTTGGACTGGCAACCGGAGGAAATCGTAGACGCTACACAGAGACGCGGCGTGCATTCCACAAAGGAATGGCTTGACCTGCTCAATCCCTCACGTGGATTAGGTGAATTCAAACAACCTGTCATGCCCTTGAAGAAGGGGCATATCGCCATGTGTGCGACACGAAGTCTCTTGAATAACTGTCTTGCGTAGTCAAGACCTGCTGTTCCATCGGCAGTACCCTAGGCGGGCATGGGAAGGTAGCAATGCCTTCTTGTGAAGCCCCGCCGACAATGTAGCCGCAGCCTCTCATGGCTGGCACTCAACTCGTGAGATAGAGTGTTTCTTAAAAGTGTCTAAAGGAACGGAGCTAGGGTCTGGCAGTACGGTTAGCACATGCGAACACTTGATAAACGTCGTCAATGTGAATGAGCCGAAGACACAATGTGACAAGGCTCAGCCAAAAGGCAATGTAGCGAGTACAGGAGTTGCATAGTCTCCTGTCATGGATATTCAACGCTACCGGCGAAAAGAGTGAACCTAACCTGCCATGTTATTCAAGGGGAACGTGGTAAGCCCATAACTTCGCCCGCATGGGCAGACAAGCCGCAAGGCAAGTTGTTGAAGTTGTGGGTAAAGGAAAGCGGAAAAAGCGAATGCCGTCCTGTAATGGGATGGATAGGGATTGAGCGCAAGCGACATTATCCCGCGCGAAAGCGAGCAGACTTCCGCATGGTCTTTGATCACGAAATCGTCTGACAAACCGATAAAGGAGGTAATGCAGATGAAAGCAAATCAAGAAAACATTGCTTGTGCGACCTCCCATGTGGAGGTTGACTGGCACGCCATCAACTGGCAGAAAGCAAACCAAAACGTGCGTCGGCTTCAGTCCCGTATCGTGAAGGCAACACAGGAAGGCAGATGGGGCAAAGTGAAAGCCCTGCAACGTCTGCTGACCCACTCGTTCAGCGGGAAAGCTCTCGCTGTGAAACGAGTGACAGAAAACCAAGGCAAGAACACCCCCGGAGTGGACGGAGAAATCTGGGACACTCCAACGAAGAAGGCAACGGCTGTACGCAACCTAAAGCAAAGAGGGTACAAACCTCTGCCGCTAAAGAGAGTGTATATCCACAAAAGCAATGGCAAGCAACGACCTCTGGGCATCCCGACCATGAATGATAGGGCAATGCAAGCATTGTATCTGCTGTCTCTTGAACCTGTTGCAGAGACCAAAGCCGATTTGAACTCCTATGGCTTCCGGCCTCAACGTTCCACCGCAGATGCAATCGAACAATGTTTCAAAGCCCTTTCATGCAAGCGCATGGCGGAATGGATTTTGGAGGGAGACATAAAAGCCTGCTTTGACAGGATCAGTCACGAC
>JACRBH010000249.1 GCA_016234535.1 Chloroflexota bacterium | reverse complement strand
GATCGTGAAATAGACCCCACCGATTTTTATCCGGCTTACATCCAAACCTACGTCGAGAAAGATGTGCGCTTGATGAAAAATATCGGAGATATCAATTCTTTTATTCAATTCACGCGGTTATGCGCTGGGCGCATCGGGCAATTGCTCAACTATACCAGCCTGGCAAGTGATGCTGGGATTAGCCCAAACACAGCCAAAGCCTGGCTATCGATTTTGGAGAGTTCCTACATCCTGTATCGCCTGCAACCCTATCATCGCAACTTCAACAAGCGACTGGTTAAATCACCTAAGTTATATTTTTATGACACGGGTATTGCTTGTTCCCTACTTGGTATCCGCGAAGAAAATCAGGTCAACTCACACTATCTAAAAGGTGGGCTTTTTGAGAATCTGATCATCAATGAGTTTATTAAGCGCAACTTCCATCGTGGCGAGAATCGCCTGCCGTATTTTTGGCAGGACAATCATGGTAAAGAGATTGATTGTTTGCTAGTGAATGGCGAAAAAATCATTCCGGTTGAGATCAAATCCGGCAAAACGATGTCAACCAGTTACTTTGATAATCTCCAATATTGGCAACAGTTGACTGCTGTTCCAGAAAATCAAGGCTATGTAGTTTATGGAGGAGAACTATCCATGCAGACTAGATATGGATCATTCATCAGTTGGCGAGAGTTGGAGCGCATTCCAGATTAATGAGTTACCAAATGGATCGCACCGGCATGTTCATGCTTACCATCACTAATAGACTACATCTTAAATTTCGACAAAGTGGTATCCAAAGGTTTATCTCCATCTGGGTTAAAGCCTAAACACAATCATCCCAGCGCGGCATATATCATGTATACGGGTATAAATTCAGGCCGCAAAACTTTGTACCCACCAAATAGAGAATAAAAAGCCAAAAACAAATAAACACCCCTACGTATAGGGGTGTTTTCGTTTAAAACATTCCCATAAACAATCAATCCATTTTTTGCTATCTACCGACAGCTTGTCCGATCCCAGAGCGTGCCTGCTTTATACTGATACTGTCAATTCACCACTACAGGCAGGTTCCTATGCAGAATTATTCAACCGTTCTAGATCAAACCACATGGGGAATCCACCTCAACTTCGAGGGATACTTTGCCTCACCACCGCCCCCTCCCTCCTGGCTTACTCAACTTCAGCAGCAAGATTGGCAGCAGCGAGGAGTTGTTCTATGGGATGCAGGCCTCCGCATCGTGGCTCATCTATATGCAGGATATGCACTTAACTCCTTGAGCATCTACAAGATAATAGCGCATGGAAGACCAAGGGGTTGGTAGTTGGTTCACCAGCCTTTCAACTTTCAAGTAATAGTGAAATCACTCCATCAACAAAGGTGGAAGGAGAGTTGGTACTGAAAAACCAATAGAATTTAGCGCAGATCGAGCACAGATCCTTTTTAAATTTCTCTCAACACAGGAGGGCTTGTTGAAGCGTATTTCAGTGTATGACAAAGAATATGCGAAACAAGCACTTAACAAGGTTTATCGGCTTATCGCTGACTACGGCAGAAAAGTGCGGGAAAGAAAAGGAACTAGAGAACTGATCGAAAATAGGGAAACGAAGGTCATACCAACCTCAATCCCACGCGGCAATTATTTCACGGTTTATCAAGCTGCTCAGATTTGCAACGTCACGTCAAAACAGATCAGAACATGGCTCCGCAAAGGCATACTTGAAGCACTCGATCTGCCTGGATTAGGAATCATCATTGAGGCTGGAAAACTAAATGATTTCTTGGGTCGGAGAAATTCTGAGACCAACTTGTTACCGCGATGAAACCACACCCTTGTGTCGGAAAGTTTTCTTGATTCCTGTTCATCAGGCTGCCGAGCTTTATATTTTGATTAATTTCTCAACTGCCGCGACCTTCCAAAGATGGCAGAAGCGATCAATGCGATTGAAAATGGGATGAAGATGTGCGGAGACCCATTGCTATGTGAACCGATGAAATCCAACCCTGGGATTTTGTTGAGGGGACCAAGATACCAGATAACCATGTAGAGGATCTCAAAGAGTTTACTGGTTCCGCTCCATACGCCTGAGGCGAGTGCAAGCGATGGGATGAAAAGCGCGCCTGAGATCAAAGCAATAAGTCCAATCGTATCGCCGTCAATCACGAAACGTAAAGCTGCGCCGCTTGCAATGAGCAAGGTAACGATAAATCCAGCCAGCCATTGCGCAGGGAGTTGACGCCATAACGGCGAAGCGGAGGAGAAGGCTAATTGTTGGACGTTGTTGTGAATCTCACGGTTGCCGAGGGCAGACCAAACGAGGATGGACCAGACCCATGCGATGGGAAGTACGATTTCGCGCACAACAGAAGATGAGTTCACAAAACAGGCGATAATGACCCCGCCTGTAATGGCATACCACCACCAGCGTTGACCTTTGAGCAGTAGTTTTAGCTCAGCGGTCAGGACGGTGAAGAAACTGAATCGATTCGCAGATTTATTCAGTGGAGTCAGATGGGGCGTGGGTAATGCCTGAGATGTTGAAGCAGGCGCGGGTGCAGAGTCTGGTGCGCTGCTTTTCATCCGCACGCTGCGCGGTTTTGTGCGCGAGGGATCGAAGCGATCAAAGAAAAGCGCGGCAAGAAAGGTCAGCGCGAGGGCGATGACGATCAGCGAAAAGCGCGCGAAAATAAATTCGGGCGTCCAGTGAATGCCATTCCAAACAAAGGTGGTGGTGGCTTGTTCAACGAAACCGCCGCCGAGGGTGAAGTCGCCGTTGTAATCGGGATGAATTGCCGTGACCGCCTTGCCCATTTCACTCGCCAATAAGCCCAGCCCTATGGGTTCGAATGCGGGGTAGTTTTTCAGGGCGTTGTTTTCCATAAAGAGCGGAACGAACATGATGAAGGCGAAAAAATAAACGACGTTTCCAAAGCCGCCCTGCAAAAATGGAATGGACTCGAACAAGACTGCGGCGGCGGCAACGAGCGCCATGAGCGGCATGACAATGAAGAAAAACGGATCAAGGAAGGCGAGTAAATTTATTTGTGTGTTTTCGCCCTGCAATAATTGAATGACAATGCCAGCCAGCGCAAGCACGGCAACCATTGCCATTAATACAGCAAAGTTACTGAACCACTTGCCAAGCAAATAAAGTGGACGAGTGAGCGGGGTGGTTGCCATGATCTGCCCAACGCCTGTTTCGCGGTCGCGCGCCACCGAGCCTTTCACCATATAAAAACCGAACCAGCCAATGAAAAATGTTCCGATCAAAGACATCATTGCGCCGACCCACGCCGAATTGAATTCGCCGCGATACTGACCCAATTCCAATGCCATGTTGCCGATGGCGGTTTGATATCCGAGAAAGACCACCAGCCCGAGCATGACCAAAAAACTATAACGGCGCACACGCTCTAAAAAATCGGCGCGCGCTAAATGGTAGATGATGCGTGCGGCGTTCATTGTTTGCCGCCAATGAAATAAAGATACGCGTCTTCGAGATTCGGTGAAACGGTTTGCGCGTGCGTGTCGGGCTTGTCCACGCTGACCACGCGCACTTGCACGCCGTCACTGCGGCGGATGGTTCCGCTGATAATGTTTTTTTGTTTAAGCGCGGGCAGATCATCACTGCGGACTGTCCACTCCCAGACTTTATTTTCAAGTTCGTTGAGCAGATTTTCGGGCGCGGCTTCGCGCAAGAGTTGACCTTTATTGACGAGCGCGATATGCGTAGCGGTCGCTTCCACATCCGAAACAATATGCGTGGATAAGATCACGATTCTTTCTCCCGATAAATCTGAGAGCAGATTCCGAAAGCGGACTCTCTCTTCGGGATCCAAGCCGACAGTGGGTTCATCCACGATGAGCAGTTGCGGATCATTGAGCAAGGCTTGGGCGATGCCCACGCGTTGTTTCATGCCACCTGAATACCCGCCCAACGGTCGCTTTGCGGCATCGACCAGATTCGTGAGTTGAAGCAGTTCGTCAATTCTTCTTTTTGCGGTAATCGAGTCCAGTCCTTTAATGGCAGCCATGTATTCGAGAAATTCAATTGCGCTGAGGTTTGGGTATACGCCAAAGTCCTGTGGCAGATATCCCAACACGTCACGCAGGGTGTCTGGTGATTTGACAATGTCTGTGCCATTCCATGTAATCGTGCCATCGGTTGGTTTGGTGATCGTGGCGAGCATCCGCATAAAAGTGGATTTGCCCGCGCCGTTCGGACCGAGTAATCCTAAAATGCCGGGTTTGATATCAAGAGAAAAATCTTTGAGTCCCCAAAAACCGCGTTTGTATTCTTTTCCCAATTTGTTGATGGTGAGTTGCATAGAGTTCTCCAATAAGCGAAAGGTTTTAGAATTGCAGTTTGTTATCTGGCTGAATGCGCATAAAGAGGCTTGTCCGCAGCAATCCCCACACAATCGCGAAGATGCCGCTAATGACCGCTACCCAGCTGACGTCAGGCTGGAAGAGAATCATAGTCGGAATGTTTACCCCGAAGGTACTTGGCAAGGTTACGAGAAGTACATAAGCGATGACGGCATTCCAGACCAAAGGCAAAGCGATATAGCGCGCGATTTGCCCCCGCATTGGGAGCTGCGTACCCTTCCGCCAGGAACGGATGTGGCGTGTCGTTGTCAGAACGGCAATCATATGGAGAATAGGAATTAGCATCACGAGAGCATAGACGATTCGCATATAAAGGAATTCATTTCCCGGTATGATTTCCTGTCCAAGCAACTTGCGCAGTACACTGCTTGGAAGTCGCGCTACACGAATCCCCAACATCGGACTATAAGTGTTCATCACCATCGCAATAGCCACGTCTTCCTCTGGCACAAGAAACATGTCAGTGGTATAGCCCGGAACCTCCCCATTATGTCTGACTACTTCCACATCTTGAAAGTGTTGCACTTCCCAGCCCATGCCATAATAATCCGTTGAACCTGTCATCGGAACGTCGGGGTTATGTAAGGCAGCGATTCCTGCCGGGGACAGAATAGATACTCCCTGGTAGTTTCCATCATTCAACTGGGCGATCAAATAATGTCCAAAATCCTCAGCACTCATGATGAGTTGACCCGCTGGGAGCGAACTACGTGAGAAAGGCAAGTTGGGCGAGGCGATGGGAATCCCAAACCACTTCTGGTAACCTATAGCAAGTCCATGTTGTTGAGCGTCAGTTTTCGATGTAAAGCTGTTCTGCATTTCGAGAGGCTCGAAGATTTGTTCTCTGATGTAAATCTCATAGGATTGACCGGTGACTGCTTGGATAATCATTCCCAAAGTAACATAATTCGCATTGGAATATTCATAACGCTCACCTGGCAGCGCGATCAGTTCGATTTCTGCCAATGCCCGCACGTTGTTCTCGATAGCGGAATCGCTCAGGTCGGTATTTGCTAATTGCTCCCGCCCGATGGATACGGGCAGCCCGCTTGTCTGGTTGAGAAGCTGGCGGATAGTGATTAATTTGGACGACTCGACATCTGCGACTCGAAACCACGGCAGGTAGGTCTGTACGGGCGCATCCAAATCAACTTTACCTGCTTCCACCAATTGCATGATGGCAAGCGCAGTAAATGATTTGCCAGTCGAACCGGTAAAGAACGGTGTCTGTGGCGTGACCGGGCGCCCGTCAGCGTCGGTAACCCCAAACCCCTTCAGGTGAACAATTTGGTCGCCCTCCACAATGACAAGTGCTGCTCCGGGAATACCAAGTTCTTCCATTTTAGCGGTGATGAAAGCATCAGCTTCATCGAAATTGGCAGGTGTGACTTGGGCAAAAGCTGGCGTGACTTTTGCCACAGATGAGACGACTGCCAGAAGCGCCATCGTTACAAAAATGATCTTTCGAAGCCAGGCAGCTTCATATTGATTCATATTCTCACCTACAATCTATTTCTGTGTCAACAAGCGAACCAGTTCCACCATCTTCACGATCGCATCGACAGCAGCCTCCGGCTCGTCAAATTGAACGACGTGACCGCTGTTTTCTGCAAATAAATGCTGGCTATTGGACGACAATTGGAGGAGTTCCGTCTGCCATTCGGACCAACCCGGAATGTCATTTAGTTTGGCGGTCAAAACAATCAACGGCAGATCGCCGAAAGTTTTCACGGTAGCGGCCTGTGCTAAAGAGGCTGGCATCCCTTGACCTTCGTTATCAGTCGTTTGAAAAGATTGCGGACGAATATATAGAGGATAGTAAGCTTCCTCACCGGCTGGCATACTGGGAGCAATTGCAGGTACTTTCACAAGCAAGCGAGCGACTCCGAAACGTGCCAGTGCGGCTTGAAAGGAAAATGGCTGAGATTGCGATTCCGACTGAGACAGTACCTCTGGTGACTGGGTGCTTTGTTTCGGATTCATCGATTCTATTAATACAACCCCGGCAACTTCGGATGCATAGTCGTGGACAAATACACGTACGGTAGCGCCACCAAGCGAATGCCCGACCATAATATAGGGTCCCGGAATATTGGCGTTCTGCAACAGGGTATGCAGTTCTTTTGCGAAGTGAGCCGCATCGCGGGGGAGTGGACCCGGATCGCTCCAGCCCATGCCAGCGCGATCATAAGTGCAGACGCGGGTCGTCTTCGACACCTCTGGTTGTACGGTTCCTCCCCACGATGTTGACCAATCACCCAAGCCAGCCTCGATGATTACGGTAGGGCTACCGACGCCAATACAATTGATGTGCAGGCGATACCCACCCACATCCACCAATTGACCGGGCGGAGGATATGCCTTTGCGTCAGCAGCTTCTGCTAAAGACTCGTAGATGGCTCCTACCAACGCCAATCCTATTATTAAAACCATAACTCGACCCAGCCAGATTAGATTTGTTTTCATCTCTTTTTTTCCTTTTTAGTTGATCATGCCTTCACGGTCTCTTCTCGTTCAGTTGACATTCATCACTCCAATTACATAGTTGACTTCATTGAGCGGCGTCAATCTATTAACCATCCCATTGCTTTATCAATATCAGTAAACACTTTTTCGTTGTGCCCACGATTGACCATGACGTTTTCATGAAAAATATAATCATCCAGATCTTTTGCGACGACATTCGCCCGCTTGTAGAGCGATACGTTAATGTCGAAAGCGGCGAATATATTCTTTAGGCGATTGGGCAATTCATAAATCTGCCACATTGGCAATTTTCGTAATACTTCACGAAAATCTGTGAAAATTAAACGACAATCTTTCTCTTTGGTTATTTGTGCGATTTTGGTAACAAATTCATCGACTTCACCTATAGTCATATCCCCTTGCAATTTTGATTCGACGATGTGCAATTCCGGGTTGTAAAAAATCGTATGAGACATGGGTTCACCTCTCTGAAGACAAGCGGTGACTTTGTGAAGAAGGTGCGGCAATACCATTGGTCGATTTTTTGACTTCCTTCACACAGCAACATGCGCTTTCGCCGGATTTTTTGGGCGGCCAGCATGAATTGGCATCTGCTTTGTCGGGATGTTTAGCAACCATCTCCCCGCAACTCCAGCATGGAGCCAGGACTGATTCAATGAGGGGAACCTGTAACAGGTCCGCGCCGATGCGGGCACGTTCGGTTGTATCTGCATAAGGCGTCAGACCTACTTTCCCATCCAGGGTGTAAGAGAGTTGCCCCACAAATTCAAAACCTGCTTTGCCCATTCCCGCGCCGGAAGGAAGGTTTTCCGGAGCGTGGATGATCCAAAATCGTTTGGCGTTTTGGAATTCCTGTTCAAGGATGTACTGCAGTAACCGTGGATACAGTCCGCGACCCTGCCAAGCTGGAAGAGTGGCGAAATCCCAGAGATAGCGATCATCAGGCGGGAGTTCAATATTGATATTGAGTTCGCCAATGGATATTTTGCTTGTGGCAAGCCAGCCATACACAACAGGCTCGCCATGCATCCGCGCAACATACGGACGATGCCCATTCATTTGACGGTCAATGACTTCTGCATGGGAGAGGTGATTGATTTCGGCGAGTTCATGCCAATCGAAGGCAGGACCCGCTGTAAATCCGGGTAATGATGCGATGGGGGTCAGGGTATCTTCAGTCCAAAAAGTGGCGAATGACATTTTGTCTCCTTTTAACGTCGAAGCTATATTATGTCCAACTCCACGCGTACCAAATGGTGTTTTTATCTCTTCATTATTTGTACATTGGATTTTAGATTGTGGCGTTATGGCGTATGGCAATGACGACATTTCCCTTTTTGTGTCCTGCCTCAACATACTTGTGGGCTTCGGCAATTTGCTCCAACGGATAGCGTTGATCGATCACCGCCTTTATCTTCCCTGTCTCGATAAGGTCTTTGAGAAAAATTAAGTCTTTAGTTGTTTGGCCTGCTGCTCCAAACATTACTTTCTTACCGCTTCGCATTGACGTCCATGATCCTTGAAGCATATGGGATAAGCCCGGGTTCGCCAAAAGATAGCGTCCATTTTGCTTTAGTGATCTTATGCTGCCTGAAAATGAACTCTTGCCTGGCACGTCAAAAATAACATCATAGCTCTCGCCGTTCCTGGTGAAATCTTCCTGGGTGTAATCAATGACATGGTCTGCGCCGATCGAGCGCAACATATTCAATTTGCTCGAACTGTCCACGCCAGTTACTTCAGCACCAAAATACTTGGCAAGCTGCACCGCATATGTACCAATACTGCCGCCTGCACCAATAATCAAAACCTTTTCTCCGCGCTGGATATTACCTTTTCTAATAAAATGCAAAGCTTCCAGCCCGCCAGTAGGAACGGAGGCGGCTTCCTCGTAGGTCATATTAGCCGGTTTTGTTACCAGCACACCCATCGCGGATTCTTCGGGGAGGCAGATGTACTCGGCATACGCTCCAAAACCCAAACCGGTCGTCCCAAAAACCTGGTCACCTGTTTTGAATCGTTTTACATCTTTGCCGATTACTTCAATTTCTCCCGCGAGTTCCTGCCCTAATATCGTTATTCGTTTCGGTTTTCTGATACCTGCAAACATTCGCGTGGGAAGCCGAATAAGAATTGGCATCTTGAGGTTCCGAACTTCGCAGTCGCCAGCGGTTACTGTGGTGGCGTGGATTTTTACCAGCACTTCATTGGCTTTGGGAGTAGGTTTGGCGATCTTTCTGAGCTGCAGAACATCCGGCGATCCGTATTTAGTCCACACAATGGCTTTCATGATAAGTACCCGTGCGTCACGTTGATAACAACATTTCCCTTTTTATGCCCTGCCTCGACGTACTTGTGAGCCTCGGCAATCTGTTCCAGCGGATAGCTTCGATCAATCACCGCTTTTATCTTCCCTGTCTCGATCAGTCCATTGAGGAAAATTAATTCTTTGGTCTTTTCATTGGACGGCCTCAACCCTGTCGCCGCAATTGCTACCTTCCTTCCGCCTGTCCTGGATGTCCATAACATTTGAAACATAGTCGTTGGCGAAGGGACCGTTGTCAGATAAATCCCGTTTTCAGTGAGTGAGCCTTTACAACGTGAAAACGGATTGTTGCCCACCGTGTCAAAAATGATGTCGTACGTCTGACCATTCTTTGTAAAATCCTCTTTGGTGTAATCGATGACCTTGTCAGCGCCCAATGATTTCACCATTTCCAAATTCGTGGTGCTGCATACCCCAGTGACATCTGCCCCGAAGTATTTGGCAAGTTGTACGGCAATGGTTCCGACCGCCCCAGATGCTCCATGGATAAGAACTTTTTGTCCGCTCTGAATATTTCCCTTGTCTCGAAGGAAGGGCAAGGCTGTTAATGCCCCGTTGGGAAGAGCGGCGGCTTCCTCATAGGTAATACTGACTGGTTTCATTGCAAGCGCCCCATCTTCAGGCATACATATGTATTCGGCATATGTACCTAATAAGCCCAGCCCTGTATTTCCATACACCTTGTCGCTTTTCTTGAATCGTTTTACATCTTTCCCGACTGCTTCCACTTCGCCAGCCAGATAAAATCCCAGTATGGATTTCTTGGGTTTCAAGAAACCATTAAGGCCTGGGCGAGCGCGTATGCCTGGGTCCTCTACTGCGACGGTTGTCGCAACGATTCTTATCAGTACTTCATTGTCCTTGGGGGTGGGCTTGGCTACCTCTTTCAATTCAAGGACATCTGGTGATCCGAATTTTGTGTAAACAATTGCTTTCATTTGGTTTTTCATGAGATTTTCTCCTTTGGCTGAATGATATTGATTGACCGATAGCAACGTCATGCCTGCATCGCGCACTTTTTTCAGCAATCCATGTAACGCAGACTGATCGATCACGGGACCTGTCAACAACGTATTGCCGTTCTCTTCCAGGGTGATGTTCATGCCCTCGAACCAATCCACCCATTGCTCGTTCAGGTGTCCTTTGATTCGGATCTGATAAACGGCTGGCTGATTTGGTTCAGTGGGTGGGTTGTCTCTATTCGTCATTACCGTATTCCTGTTGTTGAATGTAGAGTTAGTTTATCTACAAAGAGGTATTAACGAATAGACACTTAAGTGTTGTTTGGGAGTGTTGTTTTTGGATGTAAGGCAGCGTAAAGTGGCTTAAGCTATGAGCTACCCCCTTATTTTGTGTTCATTTCCTATAACAGACCCAGTTCGCGGGCGCGGGCTACGGCTTCAGTGCGGTTTTGAACCTGTAATTTGCTGAAAATAATTCGATTGTGCCCTTTAACTGTATTCAAGGCGAGGAAAAGTTTTTGGCTGATTTCATTATTTGAGAGTCCCTGGGCGATGAGACGCAGTACTTCCAACTCACGCGGACTTAACGCCTCAGCCATACCCGAAGCTGGTTTGCCAATACCTGACGGTTGGGCAAAAGCTGACAGCAGTTTGCCCGTATAAACGCCAAGTTCTTGATATTGACTGCGCGGCTGCTTTTCGATCCACGTTTGAAAAGCAGATAGCAATGCCCGCATGGGTTCGCCCTCATCGACAAAAGTTCGGAAGTAGCCTTCTGGTTGTGACAGACGCAAGGTGCGCTCCAGCGAAGCGAATGCCTGGGGTGTGCTGCCAGCCGCATGGTGAGCAAGAGCCGCCACCATCAAAATTTGGAGCACACTGCCCATTCGGTTTTGATCTTCCGCTACCTTTAAGAGATGCTCCAATAAGTGCAATCCATCAAGAATAAAGCGCTCTTCTCGATTGCTCTGATACTCGGCGATCAGCACCCGCGCCAGGGTAATATGTTCGAACTCGCGAACATAGTTAAGATCATCGTTCGCCGAAAGCCCATGCTCACGTACCCACTCCTGCGCATTGGATAATCGTCCTTGCTTGAGATAGATACTCACCTTGAGAGCATCGATGGGGCGTGTATAGGGTATGAGAGATCTGGCATAAAAGCGTTTGGCATCATCCAACAAGTCGAGCGCAGAGTCCAGGTCTCCCTCGGACTCTTTCAATCGAGCCTGCGCAAGATACTTGCGATAAGACCAATCCCGCAAGACAGACTGCTGACCGAGTTCCATGCTCTTCTGAAAATGCTGCGCGGCAGTTTCGTCTTCCCTCATTTCATGGTACAGCAACGCCAAACCCAAATGGTGATGGGCGATGATCCGCTGTGACTCTGCTGCATGCTCTGTAGCAAGTTGTAATGATCCTTGATAGGTTTTTAACGCTTCGCGGAGATGTCCTTGCTCCGTTAGGATATCTGCCTTTCCAGAGGCGCTGGCAATGGCAAAAGCGAAATTACCAGCCTTCTGTGCATTCTCGATCCAGTCGCTCATGGATTTGCAGGCAGCCTCCAGATCACCATTTGCCCAGTACGTGCCACCCAGAATCGCTTTGGTTTGGGCACTCATAAAATGATCTTCTTCAGGGGCAAGTTTGAGCGCCAGCTCTGCATACTTCACCGCGGCGGGAAAATCACTTACAGATTGGGCATTGTAGGTTCGAGCAATCGCGATCCTGGCTGGCAGGGAACGGAATTGGTCTTCCGCCACAATAACCATTTCATCGGATGGACCTTCCAGACATCGTTCCGCATCCCGCAACCGTGACTCGCTGGCGTCCACGTCGCTGATATCCATGTACCCCCAGGCGATCTGTGTGCAAAGCACGGGACGCAAGCAGATCAACTCCTCCGGTAGCTGCTTCACCCAACCCAGCCAGGCAGTCATCTGAAAGCTTTCATTCATTTCCCGCCAATGTTTTTCTGCCAGCATTGCTGCCCGATTGAAATCTCCTGCAGAGACAGCATGGTGGAATGCCTGAGTTGGGTCACCATTCTTTTCGTGCCATTCGCTGGCGCGGAGGTGATATCCAGCAATCTCTTCGGGCGTCCGCATTTTTCCCAGCCGCTGACGCAACAAGCCTCCAAAAAGATGATGATACCGATACCAACTTCGCTCATTATCAAGCGAGTTGATGAAAAGGTTATTGTGCTCGAGTTGTTCCAGAGTATCTCGCCCAGATGCCAACGAATTAAGTAGTACGGCATCGCAAAGAGGACCAGTCATGCGGTCAAGGATGGAAGTGCAAAGCAGGAAATCCTGGACCCGTTCGGGTTGCTGTTGCAAGACCTCTTCTACGAGATAGTCCAGCACGAAATGATGACTGCCAGTGAAAGATTTTATAAAGTTACCGGCATCTTTATGTCCCTGTATGGAAATGGCAGCGAGTTGCAAGCCAGCAATCCAGCCTTCCGTTCGGGCTTCCAATGCGGCGACATCTTCCTCTGAAAGGTTCAATCGCATTCCTTGGTTCAGAAATTCGGTAGCTTCGGAGGGCATAAAACGCAAGTCTGCGGTGCGCAGTTCGGTCAATTGATTGCGGGCGCGTAAACGAGCCAGCGGTAGATTTGGATCCTCACGCGTAGTGATAACCAGGTGTATTTGCGGTGGCAGGTGTGCCAGCAAGAAGGTCATAGCCTTGCCAACTTCTTTGTCTTCAATCACATGGTAGTCGTCCAGGATGAGTATGAAATTATCCGGAATGGTGCCGATTTCATTGAGTAAAATCGTCAGAATCGATTCAAGTGGCGGTAGTTGAGCAGACTGAACCATCTGTAGCACCTCTGCTCCAATATTCGGAACAATTGTCTGCAGTGCAGTGATGAGATACGTCAGGAAGCGTGCAGGGTCGTTATCATCTTCGTCCAACGAAAGCCAGGCGATCCGTCGCTCGCAACTCGCGACCCAATCGCTAACCAAGGTGGTTTTACCAAAGCCGGCAGAGGCAGAGATGATGGTCAACTTGCGGCTGGAAAACAAACCTTCATTTAACTGTTCGATTAGGCGAGGGCGTAGAACCAGTTGTGGACGAATAGGAGGAATATAAAGCTTCGTCGCTAAAATTGCCGTGGACATGAATGCATTATAAAGTACATACCTGGTGCAAAACAACAGAAAACGATTGTGAATGGTAATAAAAAGTACCCAAAACATCTCTGTCGAAAGGTGGCAAAAGACTTTCAGATGCCAACGTTGATTCCCGCCTCACAACCGCACTCGGATCTGTCCAGCGTGGCATATATCAAATATACGGGTATAAATTCAGACCACAAAATTTTATACCCACCAAATAGAGAACAAAAAGCCAAAAACAAATGAACACCCCTACGTATAGGGGTGTTTTCGTTTAAAACATTCCCTTAAACAATCAATCCACTTTTTGCCATCTACCGACAGCTTGTCCAATCCCAGAGCTTGCCTGCTTTATACTGATCCAAGAAATTCATCATTACAGGCAGGTTCCTATGCAAAATCTTTCAACCGTTCTAGATCAAACCACATGGGGAATTCATCTCAACTTCGAGGGATACTTCACATCCCCACCGAACCATCCCTCCTGGCTTACTCAACTTCAACAGCAAGACTGGCAACGGCGAGGAATTGTCCTATGGGATTCAGATCATCGCATTGTCGCTCATCTATATGCGAGTTATTCACTTGAACTTCTTGAACACCTGCATAACGATACTGCGTGGAAGACGGACGGTCTAGTCATCGGCTCCCCAGCTTTCCAACTCTCTGCCAATAATGCAAACACTCCATCCACAAAAGTTGGAGGAGATTGGGTGCTGAAAAACCAAATGGAATTTAGCGCAGATCAAGCAAAATCTCTTGTTGATTTTCTGACCACACAGGAGAGCTTGTTGAAGCGTATTTCATCATATGACAAAGAAGATGCGAAACAAGCCCTCAATAAGGCTTATCGGCTAATTGCTGCTTATGGCAGAAAAGTGCGGGAAAGAAAAGGTGACAGAGAACTGATCGAAAACAGGGATCCGAAGGTCATGCCAACCTCGATCCCACGCGGCAGCTATTTCACGGTTTATCAGGCTGCACAAGTTTGCCACGTAACGTCAAGACAGATCAGAGCCTGGATCCGCAAAGGCAAACTTGAAGCGCTTAATCTGCCTGGATTGGGAATCATCATTGATGCTGGAAAACTAACTGAATTCTTACATCAAATCAGCTCTATTCAGAATTCTCCAACGCCTGAAAGATCTCAGAAGCTATAAAGACCCGGTTGCGCGCGTATCCGGTAGTTTCCTGTAACACGCCTGCTTCCACCAATTTGTCGATATACCGTTTTGCAGCCATATGGGGTATATCCAAAGCAGACTCCAATTGTCTCAAGGTCAGGATGGGACGTGAGAACACAAAGTCGATCACAGCGATCATACGTTGGGGATTGCGATCTGCCAGTACCAACTCTTCATAGCGGGTACGGATACCCTGAAGCTGGGTCATGCGGAAGATACCATCCTGCGCCTGAGCCGTGATACCACGCAAAAAGAAACGCAGCCATTCCTCCCATTTGCCACGCTGGGAGACTGCCAGCAAACGATCATAATACTCCTGGCGATAGCGTTCAAAATAAGCGCTCAGATTCAAGAGAGGTTGGGGTAGTACACCCCATTCGCGCAACAAAAGTATTACTAAAAAGCCGCCCCACCCGTCCATTTCCATCCAAGAAGGGGTGGATCGCCTCGAACTGGTAATGGATCATGCCGGCGCGCACCAATGCCGGCAGATCAGTATTGGCATGGATGAATTTTTCCATTGCACCGAGCGCATCAAACATTTCATCCACTGGAGGCGGAACATATGTGGCGGTCTCGATGGTACTGCCCGCTGGACCGATCCAGTTCTGCGTTCTGCGAAAATTACCTGGCGTGAGTTGTCCGCCCCGCACCCCTTCCAATAATCTGGCATGTAATTCACGGATCAGACGCAGGCTAACAGGCAGAGTCTTCAAGCGCTCCAACCCATAGTCCAATGCCAACACATAATTGTGAACTTCCCATACATCGTTGTCCGGTTCAAGAAAAGACAATTGAGCGGATTCGTAATTGTACAAATCCATCAAGGAAGCGCGCGTCCCTTCGATGTGGGAGGATAATACCGCTTCGCGTCGGATGAAAGGCTAGACAAGCAGACGTGGAAAAGGAAAATCGCCCGCCAAGGTAGTTAATCTGGCAAGCTCACGTTCTGCATCGGAAAGCGCTGTGATCAGGGTTGGCGACCGCTCCAGATCTGGAGGGAGTGGCGCAGGGATGAACGCCCAATAGCCATTCTGGGTTCGAATGGCTTGACCAGCCCTGCTGCTGTGAAAATCATTTGGTTTCATAAAAACACCTGTGTGTTGGGTGGTGTGAACACAATTCACCATAACATCACTTTTTAGATAAAAAAAGACTTCCTGCATTGCAGGATGAACTGAATCAACTCAAGCTATGACAAACTTTTCATCCTCCCTCCACACCCACCTTGGCTTCGACTCCTTTCGCCTCCTAACTTCCTTGACTACTCCTGCTCTGCTCGCAGCTTGGATTGGAGGATGACACCATCAAGCCGTTGACTCTGCGCGAGTGGAATCCTCTCGTGCGGAAAATGCAAGCCGCCTCACTCCGACCCTCCGACCTGATTCAACAACCCATACATGATCTCCGCCTCAAGCTTGACATCGATACTCAATACGCAACACGCATTACCCAACTGATCTTACGCGACATCGAACATGAATTAACTCGTCTCGCCGCCCTCGGCACCTCTCCCCTCACCCGCGCCGACTCAGACTACCCCGAAAAATATCGTCAGCGATTGAAAGACTTAGCTCCTGCCGTGTTGTTCTATGCAGGCGAAAAAGCATTGCTCGGTCAACCAGGGATTGCAGTCGTTGGTTCAACGTCATCTGGATGAAGCAGGACAGGAATGTGCAAAGTTTGTCGGCAATGCGTGCGGACTTTCAGGACAGGTGTCGTATTCGGGTGGCGCAAGAGGCGTGGACACGCTCAGCATGGAGTCGGCGCTCGAGGCGCGCGGAACCGCTGTCAGCGTGCTGGCGGATAGTTTGAAGAAGCAGGTCAAAAGTCGGAAAGAGGCGTTGAAGAGCGGCGACCTGTGTCTGGTTACGCCGTATAGTCCCAATGCGGGATTCCTCGTCGGCGCGGCAATGGGTCGCAATCGTATGATCTATTGCCTCACTGATTATGCCATTGTCGTTGCATCCGATGCGGAGACAGGCGGTACATTGGCAGGCGCAACCGAGACTTTCAAAAATGGGTGGCTGCCTATTTTGGTGTTGGAGCATGACCAGATGCCCGAGAGAAATAAATTGCTTTTGCAAAAAGGCGCGCTGGGTTTCCTCATCCTTTCAAGGCCAAACCCATAAGATTGCCTGAATGGTTTAAGGAAAAAGCTGCAAGTCCTCCATCGGAACCAAGCCAGCCAAGCCTTTTCTAATTTTATTTCATCAAGTTGCTGACTTGGGCAAAGTAATTACTTCAAGTTGGAACATCTTCGTTCATCCTGGACTAATGTCAAAAGAGAGATTTCTAAACCTTCTCAAATGCTTGTTACAGGGTGAAAACGATACATCCAGCTTGGAATATTATGTTCCGTCAATGCAATTCCATCATGCATCTTTTTAAGATCGACATTCAGTGACAATTTCCGTTTTTCAAAATGGTGCCCAAAGGCTTCCTTCAACACATTCATGACACGTTGTGTGACATCCTTCTGAACGTTCAATCGAACGTCCCTCCCGAATCAATAGCCCGACATGCACAAAAGCATAATCAGGATTCTCATCCGCAATCAGATATTACATCGTTATTCATCTAATACATTTCCTTTTCAAATCTGTCGAGATTTGACACAACGTCGTTTCATTCTTTATTGCCTGCGAAAAATTCGAAACTGGAACAAATATGCTAGAATAAGACAAACTTTATCGATATTTATTTGACTTTTGTTTTGGCTTGAGGTTTTGATCGAATGAAATGCCCAAATTGCCAGTCGAAGAATCCAAATGAAGCGAAGTTTTGCATGAATTGCGGAAACTCTCTGGCAACAGCTGTTCAAGGTGCGAGTGGGGAAACTAATCATGTTCAGGCAAAAAACCAATCACTCGATAAATTTATTCCACGCGAACTGATGACCAAGTTCGAAGCCGCCCGCGCACAGGATGCGATGGTGGGAGAGCGGCGCGTCATCACCATGTTGTTCTGTGATGTCAAAGGGTCAACAGCCGCCGCCGAAAAAGTGGACCCCGAAACCTGGACGGACATCATGAACGGCATTTTTGAATTCATGATCCGTCCCGTTTATAAATATGAAGGGACTGTGCCGCGTTTGATGGGTGATGCGATCCTGGCTTTCTTCGGTGCCCCGATCGCGCATGAGGATGACCCGCAGCGGGCTGTGCTGGCAGGGCTGGAAATTCAAGAAGGGATTAAGGAGTACGCTGAAGAAGTCCGCATCAAACATGGACTTGAGTTTGGTCTGCGCGTCGGAATTAATACTGGCCTTGTCGTTGTCGGCGCAATCGGCTCGGATTTGCGCATGGAATATACAGCGATAGGCGATGCCATAAATCTTGCCGCACGCATGGAACAAACGGCTGTGCCTGGGACAGTTCAAATCTCGGATGAGACTTATAAATTAGTTGCACCATTCTTCGAATTCGAGGCATTGGGAGAAGTTGAAGTGAAAGGCAAAGCTGCGCCGATCAAGACATATCGTCCACTGGGTGTAAAAAAGAGGCCTGGTCATTTGCGCGGACTGGTAGGATTGTCATCGCCATTGGTTGGGCGCGAGACGCAGTTGACTTTGCTCAACCAGCAGTTGAAACAACTGAAGATCGGAGCAGGATCAATTGTCAGTGTGGTTGGTGAAGCGGGGCTTGGGAAGTCCACTTTGATCGCCGAGTTGAAAAAGTCAAACGATGGCTTTACCTGGTTAAGAGGCGATGCCCTATCCTATGCGCGCTCAGTCAGCTATTTTCCGTGGAGGCAGATCATCCGCCAGTCAATCGACGCATATGAAGGGGATTCCCCCGGCGAAGTGCGCCGAAAGTTAAATTATGTTTGTGGGTGCTGCGCATTGCCCGGAGGCGATCTGCCGTTATTGGAAGCTATGCTTTCCGTTGAAAGCGAAGAAAGTTTACAAGCGCTCATCGGAGTTCAGGGCGAAGCGCTTATTCAAAAAATGGTGAGCTCTGTGTGCGGATATTTATGCGGGTTGGCAAAGGAAGGTCCGCATGTGATCGTATTCGATGATCTGCATTGGGCGGACGAAGCCTCATTAAATTTATTGCTAAATCTTGCAGACTTGACCGAAACCCAACCGATATTGTTCATTTGCATGTTGCGACCCGACAAAACCGCAGCGAGTTGGGATGCGATGCACAAGATTCAAAAAAAAGTAGTAGCGCGATATCATTCCATTCTGCTTGAACCTTTGCATGTTGAACAAACAGAAATGCTGCTCATTAATTTATTGGGCGTAAAAGACCTGCCCAAAAATGTGCGCGATATGATCGTTGAGCGAGCGGATGGAAATCCATTTTTCATTGAGGAATTAATTCGTTCCCTGATCGAAACGAAACAGATCATTCGCAAGAACAGCCACTGGCGGGCGATGAATGAAGATGCAAAAGTTTCTCTGCCAGACACATTACGCGGTGTGCTCGGCGCCCGCATTGACCGTTTGCCTGAACTGACAAAACACGTTTTGCAAAATGCATCGGTCATTGGCCGTTCATTTGACTTGCGCGTTTTAAAACAACTGACCAGTATGAATGGCAGTTTTGATTCGCAAATTCAATATCTACAGGAAGCGAGTCTGATTGAGCCATTTCGTGAGGAATATGCGTTCAGGCATGTATTGATTCAAGAAGCGGCGTACGACTCAATTTTGATCAAGAAGCGCGCGGAACTCCATCGGCGTATTGGGGAAACATTGGAAGAGCTTCATGAGAATCGCATTGATGAATTTGCGCCGCTAATTGCAAATCATTTTTATTTCGCCCAGGACGGGAGATCACTCAAGTATGATTTGTTGGCTGGCGAGAAAGCGGCACGGCTCTATGCAAATATTGAAGCCGCAACTCATTTCAGCCGTGCGCTTGAAGTGGCGAAGCGAACGAAGGTGGAGTCTGAACAAATTATCGATCTCTACACTCAATTGGGTTCGGTGCTTGAATTGAGCGGGCGATTTGAAACAGCCCTGGCGACCTATGAAGAAATGCAGATATTTGGTCATGAGCATGCGGATCGGCGCACTGAGATGAAAGCGCTAATGGCAAAAGCCACAATCTATTCCATCTTTTCACAACTGCATAATTCGGCATTGAGTGAACAGATGTTGGTCGCGGCGCTCGATATCTCCCGTGAGATTGGGGATCGCGCGACCCAGGCAAAACTTAATTGGAACCTGATGATTACCTATCTGTTCTCGAAACGGCTGGAACAGTCGCTTCAACATGGTCAGGCCGCCCTGACTTTAGCCCGTGATTCAAGTGACCGTGAGCAACTGGCTTTTGTGTTGAACGATCTTTGCCGCTTGTATACATGCAGGGGCGAGTTTGAAAAAGCTCATGCTTCCATTCGAGAAGCGCGCGAACTTTGGAAATCCCTGGATCATCAGGTGATGCTTGCCGATAGTTTTGGCTCCGAGGCAGAGACTTACTTCAATGCGGGGAAATACGGGTTATCTTTGGATTGCAGCCAGCAGGCATTAAAGATTAGTGTGGAGATAAATAATCTATGGGGACAGGCATATGATCGGATGCTGATGGCGTTTTCTTATTTTGAAAATGGTCAGTTGGGACGCGGTATTCAACTTGCGGAACAAAGCTGTCAACTTGCAGATGAAGCAGGGTTGATCGCCAGCAGCATTAGCCTGCGCGCGGAACTGGCCTGGGTATATGCCTATTGCGGCGCGGTTGAAAAAGGTCTGCCGTTAATTGAGCAGGCTTCACAGATCGCTGATGCCAAACAACCTGCATGGAGTTCGTTTCCACAAGCAGCCAAAGTGCGAATGCGTCTGCTCATGAATGATGTCCAATCCGCTGAACAAATTATTGGAAATCAATTGCTTCAACCCACTTCGATACCCTATGCGCGTTACACTATTTTTGTCTGCCTTGCGAATATCGAACTGGCAATGACAAAAAAGGAGTTTGACAAAGCGCTATCGCTTGCAGATGAATTATTGGATGAAGTTATACCTCTGACGCGTGTGGATGTTCCAGAAGTGTTGCGCTGGAAGGGAAATGCTTTACTGGGATTGGGACGATCTGAAGAAGCGCTTCAAACCCTGACCCAGGCCTGCTCGCTGGCAAAGCAAACTGATTCGAACCTTCATCTTTGGGTGATCCTAAGGGATTTGGCCCAAATCCAATTGGAACTGGGGAATCAAAATGAACCCGAAGATAGTCTCGCAGAGGGTCGCAAAATTGCGCGGCAGGTGGCAGAATCCCTGCTTGAGGTTGGACTCTCTGAATCGTTTTTGAATCAGCCTCGAGTTAAAGAATTGATGCGATAAATGCTGCTTGTTCGGACTGCGGACTTCAGTCCGCTTTACTGAAACATAAGCGGACTGAAGTCCGCAGTCCATTTTTTAATTATGTTGAATCGTCTTACCTCTCTGTTAAAAATCCGCGCGGATGAAAGACGGCTGGTGTTTTTGGTCGCCGTCCTCTTTGCCTGCATCCAGGCGGGACAGGGCATGGGCGACAACGCAGCCTCAGCGCTGTTTCTCCTGCGCTATGGCGTGGACTTTCTGCCGTATATGTATCTTTTCCTGGGGGCTCTCACATTTATCACCACGCTCGCCTATTCCGCCGCACTCGGACGATTGGACAAAGGAAAATTCTTTTCAACGCTAATCGCTATTTTTATTGGCTTGCTACTTCTCGAACGCGTTGCGATTCTTTTTCCATTCCCACTTCTGTATCCCATATTGTGGCTGACCGTCAACGGCATAGGCATGATCCTCGGCACATTCGTTTGGAATCTCGCTGGAGAGGTCTGCGATGCGCGCCAGGCAAAACGTTTATTTCCTTTGTTTACCAGCGCAGGCATTCTCGGTAGTGTCATTGGCAATGCAATTACTGGCATGATCGCCCGTTTTCTTGGCACCGATAACCTGCTTCTTTTGTATGCGATTCTGCTCGGCGCTGCGCTTACTCTCACCCGCACCATAGCAGGCGCATATTTTCGCAAGGAAAAAGTTTTTAAAAATAAACCAAACCTTTGGGACGACCTACGCGCAGGCTTCGACTTTGTGCGCGTCTCGCCGTTGATGCGGTTGATCGCGTATGCGTCAATTTTATTTTCGGTGCTGTTCTTCGCAATTGCATTTCCTTTTAATAAAGTTGTTACCGCCTCGTTTTCAGATGAAGCGGGCGTGGCAGGTTTCTTTGGTCTGTTCAATAGCATTACCACCGCATCCACATTTCTCGTATCTCTTTTTCTTGCCAGCCGCATTTACACCCGCCTCGGAATCATCAACGGCGTGTTCCTCATGCCGCTCACCTATATTTTTTCCTTTGCAGTTTTTGCGGGCTTTTATGATTTGAATGGTGCAGCGATTGCGCGCTTTGCTCAACTGGTGATTCTTTCGGGCATCGCAGGCACGGCATGGAACGCGTTGTTCAACGTTGTGCCTTCACAAAAACGCGGGCAGGTACTGGCTTTTAATAACGGCGTTCCTTCGCAAATCGGTGTGGTGCTCTCAGGCGTTTTGCTGATCGTTGCTGAGCGGGCGTTCACCGTCCAACAGATATTTTTGATGGGCACAGCGCTTGCGTTCGTATGCGGCGTGTTCATCTGGCGAATGCGCAAGGCATATGCTCAAGCATTGGTGGATGCGCTGCAAGCGGGACGTCTTGAAGTATTCAGCGCAGACCAATCTTCTTTCAGCGGATTTCAAGGTGATGCCGCTGTGCTGGATGTTGCCATACGAGCCTTGCAGGATGCAAAACCGACCACGCGCCGACTCGCCGCTGAAATGCTGGGACGAATGGAATCGGACTCAGTCATTCCCCACCTGACCCGCCTCCTCTCCGACCCCGAGCCTGGTGTGCGCGCCTCGGCAGTTTCCTCGCTGGGAGCTTTACGCGCCGACTCTACGGTCAACGAAATCAGTCTCCTGCTCGATGATGTGGATGAGCATGTGCGCGAAGAAGTGTTGAAGATCCTACCGAAACTAAAAGCGACTCTTTCCCCTGACTTGATCGCAAAAATCTTTGGCATGATGACGGAAGATTCGTCGCTGTCAGTGCAGACCAAAGCTATCGTCGCATTGACCAGGCTTGGGGTTGTGAATGAAGCGGTTTCAAATCTGATTCCACGTCTTAATTCTAAAAATTCTCAAATCCGTATTTCTGCCTTAGAAACAGCCGTTGAAATTACACCTTTTTTGTATTCTTCTTTCGATATCCAGCATATTCTATATTCTCTTGAAGATCCGTCTGCACTCATACGCCGCGCTGCTGTATCTGCGCTTGGAAAATTGGAAGACGGATCAGTCAGCAAAATATTGGTCAAATATTTAAATGACGCTGATGAAGGTGTTCGTAAAGCTGCCTCAGAAGGCTTGCGCCATCGCAGTGATGAAAGCCGCATCCTTGTACTTGAAATTATTGAAACGAATAACTCCGCTGTGGATTCTGCCCTCGATGCTCTCGCTCCAGGGAAACCCGAATCGCTTGCCCCGCTTCGAGAATATGCCAAACGCGAGACTGCTCATGCGCGAATATTACGGAACCAATCTGCAAGCCTTCCATCATCTGGGCGAACTGTTGATTTCCTGCGCGATTACCTGAGTGTACAAGCATCACTGTGCGAAGGTCGGCTGATCAAAACGGTTGGTCTGTTTGGTGATACACGTACGATGGAGTTGGTCCGCAAAAGTATGAGCGGGACAAATATCGAAAACCGCGCTGCTGCACTCGAAGCGCTGGATACGATCGGCGATAAGCAACTTGCAAAAAGTGTGGTCTCCCTTCTTGAAGAGGATCCGCAACCGCTTGATCCATCCGATGTACTTGCGAACTTGTTGAAAAGTACAAATCCCTGGCTTCGAGTTTTGGCGATCCGTTCCACATCCGAACTCGGCTTGCGCGAATTTATTCCCTTATTGCATCAATTGAAATCAGGCTCAGATGTGCTTCTGCGCGAAGCCGCGCTCGGAGCATTAACCCAGTTTGGTGAGGAGAAACCCATGGACACCCTAAAGACCGTTTCCATCCTGGAGCGTATTCTATTGCTGCGTGAAATCCCCATATTTGCAGACCTTTCTCCTGAAGACTTGAAACTTGTAGCCGAAACCGCACGGGAGGAGTGGTATCCGCAAAATACGGTTATCTTTCATCAAGGTGACGAAGGCAATATGATTTTTGTGATCGTCGAAGGACATTTGCATGTTCTACGGTCAGGGAATGGGGCTGAGCAAGTGCTGGCACAACGAGGCACAGGTGATTTCATCGGCGAGATGGCGATCATTGAATCCGCGCAGCGCTCGGCAACGCTTCGCACCCAAACTGATGTCCGCGTGCTGGCAATTGACGGCGAAACCTTCAAAGGGATTCTGCGCGAACGTCCCGAAGTTTCTTTTGCAGTATTAAGTAGTCTCTCGCGCAGGCTGCGGGAAATGACTGACTAGACTCGCGGTAGTTTGACAAAGATAAAGTATGCACCTATGGTATCAGAAACTTATTTGAGTGGAAATTAACCGGCGTAAAACGTGATTGGATAGGCACTCCTTCCTTGACCACCTTTCTAAGTCATGTATCTGCATAGCGAAAGAACCCATCTGCAAGAGTAACTAAAATTCAGCAATCGTTGGAGCTTATTTTGCGGTTAATCAGTATCGTCATTGTCGCCAATTTCTACCTCAAAGCCACAATTTAATCTGCCCAGAGAGGCATATATCATGTATATGGGTATAAGTTCAGATATCAAAACTTTGCACCCGCCAAATAGAGAACAAAAAGACAAAATCGAATAAACACCCCTACGTATAGGGGTGTTTTCGTTTAAAACACTCCCGTAAACAATCAATCCGCTTTTTCTCTTTTACCGACAGCTTGTCCGATCCCAGACCCTGCCTGCTTTATACTGATCCAGTCAATTCATCACTACAGGCAGGTTCCTATGCAGAATTATTCAACCGTTCTAAATCAAACCACACGGGGAATCCATCTCAACTTCGAGGGACACTTCGCTTCTCCGCCGAACTATCCTTCACTTCAGCAGCAAGATTGGCAGCGGCGAGGAATTGTCCTATGTGATGCAAATCATCGCATTGTTGCTCATCTATATGCAAGTTATTCACTTGAACTTCTTGAACACCTGCATAACGATACTGTGTGGAAGACGGAAGGTCTGGTCATCGGCTCCCCAGCTTTCCAACTCTCTGCCAATGGTGCAAACGCTCCATTAACAAAAGTTGGAGGAGATTGGGTGCTGAAAAACCAAATAGAGTTTAATTGAGGCTGGAAAGTTAAACGAATTCTTGGATCGGAGAAATTCGGAGTCCAACTTGTTACCGTGATGAAACCATATCCTTGTGTCGGAAAGTTTTCTTGATTCCTGTTCATCAGGCTACCGAGCTCTTTATTTTGATTAATTTCTCAACTGTCGTGACCTTCCAAAGAAAGCAAAAGCGCTCAATGCCATTGAAAATGGGATGAAGAATTGGGGATACCCATTGCCATGAGAACCGATGAAATCCGGCCCTGGGACTTTGTTGAGGGGACCAAGATACCAGATGACCATATAGAGGATCTCAAAAAGTTTACTGGTTCCGCTCCACACACCTGTAGCGAGAGCAAGGGATGGGATGAGGATCGCGCCTGAGAGCAAAGCAATTAGTCCAATCGTATCGCCGTCAATCACGAAACGTAAAACTGCGCCGCCTGCCATAAGCAAGGTGACGATAAATCCAGCCAATCGTTGCGCTGGGAGTTGACGCCATACAGGCGAAGCAGAGGAGAAGGTCAATTTGTTGGTAGGCTTCTCGGATTTCTTTTTCTCCTGGCAGTTGCATCTCTCTCATTGAACCTATTTTCGCAGACCTTCATGCTTTTTGCAACCCGTTACACGCTTTTCACTAAGCAGTTACGACAAATGAGTAATTCAATTCTCTACCTACTCAGCCCTATTTTTTTGGGGATCGGTGCAGCTTTGACGTTTGATCTTTGGGGGCTATTTCTAAAGTACGCCTTCAAGATCACCCCATCAAATTTTTGTCTGGTAGGGCGCTGGGTCCTATACATGCCTGATGGCGTCTTTCGACATTCCAATATTGGCTCTGCTCCACAGAAGAGTGCAGAATGTGTAGTTGGGTGGATTGCACATTACATAACCTGCATCGTATTTGCCGTAACTTTTCTTGCATTCATAGGCATGAATTGGCTTCAACATCCTACGTTAATCCCAGCAATTATCTTTGGTGTTCTGACAATCTCTGTGCCATTCTTGATCATGCAACCTGCATTTGGGCTGGGAGTCGCTGCTTCAAGAACATCAAGTCCTGCACAAGCAAGACTTCGCAGCTTGATCAATCACATTGTATTTGGATTCGGTTTGTATGTCTTTGGATCGTTGGCACGTTTATTACTATAGTTATTGTCAAAGCCTGTCGTTTTTGGAACGGTTCGGCATTCAGGATCTGTCAAAAACGATCGAAGAAGCAGGCTTCGATAATATCCAACTATTGGATGAAAGTTTTTTGACGATTGGATTCCTGTGCGCAAACAAACCTGACGATAAATAACAACGCTTCATATCTTAACCGATACCTGATTCTCAACCCAAACATCATCCTCCCCGAAGGTTTGTCCGCTTAACGCTTCGGGGAGGATTCATCGAAAGGAACAATTCAACATGAACGATTTTGACCGCAAGAAAACCATTTGGAGAGTCTTAACCTTTTCGGTTTTTGGTTACTGCGGCGGCCTGGGTCGCTCCCTTACTGGGAGGCAGTCCTTCATATCCGATTTTTCAGCAGGGAAATTCATTCAAACTTTCTTAACAGCTCTGCCAATCTTTTTTATCTTTGCCATCTTTGAAGAAGTTGGGTGGCGTGGATATTTATCTCCCAAACTGGACGCGCTTGGCTTGAACCGCTTTTTAGCCTCGGCAATCGTAGCAGTTGTGTGGGCGACATGGCATTTGCCATATATCCGCGAATTGACCTGGGTTTACAGCACGGAAGACCTCGCTGGCTTTATCCCAAGGTTCTATCTGGTTTGCTTTTCCTTTTCGATAATCTTTGGCGAGCTGAGAAGTGTAACGGGCACGTTCTGGGCGGCAGTTCTTATTCACGCAATTGGCAATGCCTTCGGGCATCCGCTGGCGGCGGAGTATGTCCAGACTGTTGCGGGGATGGAATATTTTGTCTCAATCAGCAATGGATTGGTCTTCATAGTTCTTGTCAGTCTCCTTGGGGCGGCGATTAATCGCTGGCGGTTGGCGCGCATCTCCTTAAATGGACGAACATAAGACGATCCTTGAGGCTATCCGCCTTTCACAAGTGTGATTTTTATCACTGGCAAGAAAAAAGACCCTGAGTTAGAATAGCGTTCGGTATCCCCCCAGGGGGGATACCGAACGCTTATTTTACCGTTGAAAGGTGATGATTGAGATGGGCAAAACGAAAACTCCTCACAAGCATGAAAGCAATGATGCCGTGATCAAGCGGCTGGCACGCATCGAGGGACATGTGCGCGGCATCAAACGCATGGTCGAAGCGGATGCAGAATGTCCCGACGTGCTGGTGCAGATCGCTGCAATACGTTCCGCACTTAATAACGTCGGACAAATCATTCTCGAAGATCATCTAAAACATTGCATGGTTCGCGCGGTTGAAGATGGCGATTTCGAAAATGCGATGAGCGACTTAAAACTTTCGTTGGATCGATTTATCAAATAAAAAAATGCGCCTTAGGGCGCCAGACATTTCCAAAACGGAGAGGCAAATGAAACATTCTGAAGAACACAAACACGATGAGCATGACCACCCCCATCCTCATGATCACTCTCATGAACATGATCAAGACCACTCTGAACATGGGGATGACCACGAACATGGCGATCACGATCACCCCCATCCGCATGAACATGGAGACCATGACCACGAACATGATGAGCACAACCATGAGGATGGACATTCCCACTCCAACAATCCTGTGATCGCCTGGCTGCAGCACCTATTCATGCCCCACAGTCACGGACATCAACAAGCCGCGCTCGATCCCAATCTTGCAACGGATCGCGGCATGTGGGCTTTGAAAATTTCACTTGTGGGACTGCTGGTCACCGCGATATTTCAAGTGGTTATTGTGTCAATTAGTGGAAGCGTTGCGCTATTAGCAGATACGATCCACAATTTCTCCGATGCGCTGACCGCCATTCCGCTCGGACTTGCCTTCTGGCTCTCGCGCCGCGCGCGCAACCGCCGTTACACTTATGGTTACGGACGCGCCGAAGATATTGCGGGTGTGGTCATTGTGTTGATGATCGCCTTTAGTGCGGGTGAAGCGATCTATCAGGCTATTTTGAAGATCATTAACCCACAGCCAATTTCGCACATTGGATGGGTTGCGGCTGCGGGTATTATCGGTTTTATTGGCAATGAACTCGTGGCAATCCTTCGCATTCGTGTTGGAAAAGAGATCGGTTCCGCCGCGCTGATTGCGGATGGCTATCATGCCCGTACCGACGGGTTTACATCACTGGCTGTGCTGGCAGGGGCAATCGGGGTTTGGCTTGGCTTTCCGTTGCTTGATCCCATTATCGGTCTGGGAATTGGAGCCGCGATCCTCGGCATCGTTTGGAAATCCGCGCAGGAAATGTGGCATCGTATGATGGATGCAGTGGACCCTGACCTCCATGAGGAATTCAAACATACCGCTTCCCATGTTTCCGGGGTGATGGATGTTCATAATACAGCCATACGCTGGCTGGGTCATCGATTGTATGGGGAAATGCACATCACCGTGGATTGCCAGCAGACTACTCTGCAAAGTCACTTCATCGCTGAAGAAGTGCGCCATAGCCTATTCCACAAACTGCCCGCATTAGTGGAGGTTGTCGTCCACACCGATCCATGCGAATGTGATGAGGCGATTGAATATCACCCGACTAAGCACCACGTATATCTCCCAGCGGCGGATTGAAATATTGTCATGTAACGTATGTGTTGCACAAAGCGCAGATTCAACCAATGGATCTGCGCTTTGTTTTGTCTTCGTACATTCAGTTTATATCTATCCTCCCATCATAATCGCCATCGTCCCAGGCTCCACCAGTTGACGGTAGATCTCGTTCATCTTCTCGGCAGATAAGGGGTATTCGTTGTCGATCCACCAGGTCATTAATGCAATGAACGAACTGGCGACGTAATGCGCCAGAAGTTCAGGCGGGACATTTTTGTTTCTTTTTGGCATGCCCATTTTCAAATGATCGAGCAGGTATCCATATAGGAATTTTTGAATGTGCGTCAAGGTGATGTAGCCCCCTTGTTGTTTTTGCACCTGCTGGAACATGGTCAGGCTCAACGCCCAGGGACTCTCGTGATCGAACTCTGCCCCTGACAGGAAATCCTCGAACTGCGCGCGCAGGGGTTCGAATCCGCTGAGGAGGAGTTGATCGAGGCTTTCAAAGTGCGCATAGAACGTGGAACGTCCCACGTTGGCGCGGTCGATCACATCCTGTACTGTCACCTTTTCATATCCCTTTTGAAGGATCAATTCGCTCAAGGCATTTTGTAGTAACTGACGTGTCCGCTGGATGCGGCGGTCTATAGTTTTTTGAGGCATCTGATTTTTCTCCTTCTGCGTACTATGTCGTTGCGAGGGCGCTCTTGTTCTTTGCCCGAAGCAATCTCCTCATAACAGGGGATTGCTCACCCACTGGCGTAGGCGCAAGTGTTGTCGGTAAGAGCAAGTGCCCTCCTCGCAACGACATGATTCATCTTTTCCTGAACAAACTTTACTTTCATGTTCAATAACGTACGGATTTCAACACATTGGTTATTGACGTTTTTTCACTATCTTTGTATAACCGAACATAGTGTTCAGAAACATATATAGTGTACATCAATTTCTTTTAGAAGAAAAGGAGCAAATCGAAATGGAAACAAGTTTAGCAAGCAAAAATCAGGTATTGGTTCAGCCTCTCACAGAGAATCGCTTGATCGAGTTGAGGCGAGTCTCAAAAGCATACTCTGTCGCCGCAGGAAAATTCCTGGCGCTCAAAGAAGTGGACATGCAAGCCGATGCGGGCGAGTTTGTGGCAGTGGTTGGCAAGTCGGGGAGCGGGAAGTCCACGCTCATCAATATGATCACAGGCATTGACACGCCGACTTCGGGCGAGGTTATGGTCGCGTCTGCTTCAGTGCATGAAATGGATCAGGAACAATTGGCAGTCTGGCGTGGGCGGAATGTAGGTATCGTCTTTCAATTCTTTCAACTGCTTCCCACATTGACCGTTGCAGAGAACGTCATTTTGCCGATGGATTTTTGCAACACATTCCCTGTCAACGAACGGCGAGGACGTGCGATCTCTCTGCTCGAAAAAGTTGGCATTACGGAACAAGCCGATAAACTTCCCTCTGACCTTTCAGGCGGACAGCAACAACGTGCCGCTATCGCCCGCTCGCTTGCGAATGATCCGCCATTGATCGTGGCGGATGAGCCGACGGGAAATCTCGATTCAGCCACGTCGGATGCGGTCATGCAATTGTTTGCGAATCTCGCCGCAGAAGGAAAGACGGTTTTGATGGTGACTCATGAACGTGATCTGACACAATACTTCACGCGTTCGATCATGTTGTCAGATGGAGTCATCGTCAATGGGGATGTGAAATGAACAGCCCACGTTGGAAAAAGTTGGTGCGTGATCTACAGTCCGCACAGGGACGCATGGCGATGATGGTGATCGCCATCGCTGTCAGCATCTTTAGTGTTGGCATGTTTCTGACCGCATACACCATTGCGAGTCGTGAGATGAGTCGAAATTATCTCGGCACGAATCCCGCCTCTGCATTTATAGAATTGGATCGAGTGGACGATGCCCTTGTAAAAGCCGTCAGCGAAAGACCAGGCATTTCGGAAGCCGAAGCAACTTCATGGGTCGGAGCAAGAGCCGAGGTGCGTCCAAATGAATGGATGCCTGTGCTGTTGTTCGTCGTCCCAGATTTTGAATCGGCGCATGTCAGCACAGTCGCTCATGAAGCGGGCGCGTATCCCCCAGCGAGTCAAACGATTCTTGTTGAGCGTGAAGTCCTGCCGATGTTGAATTTAAACATTGACGATGCAATCACAATTCAAACATCGAATGGTGCGAAACAAAAAATAAAAATTTCTGGAACGGTGCATGACCCTGCGCTTGCGCCCGCGTGGCAGGAACAAACGGTGTATGCATACATTACGCCTACGACCTTGGCGACGCTTGGTGAAAACGAAACACTGCATATTTTAAAAGTTATTGTGAGCGACGAGCCGTATAACACTGCCGCCATTGAATCAACGGTAGGTGAACTGGCTGTGTGGTTGAAGGCGCAGGGGTATGTGGTGGATGAGATTCGCATTCCGCCACCAGGCAGGCATCCGCATCAAAGTCAGATGACCACTGTGATCACGTTGTTTCTTGTATTTAGTTTTATGGCGTTGATCTTGAGCGCCATTCTCACCGCAACGATGATCAACGGTTTGCTGGCGCAACAGATTCGACAAATTGGAATCATGAAAGCCATTGGCGCGCGTACGGCGCAGATCACAACCTTATATCTTGTGATGATCGTTGCGCTTGGCATTGCGGCAGCGCTCATTGGTGTGCCGCTCGGCATTGCGGCGGGGCGCGGCTTCGTAAGTATTATCGCTCAACTTCTCAATTTAAAAATTTACAGCGACGCTGTTCCCGCGTGGGTCTATCTCGTTTTGATTTTGATGGGCATTCTGATCCCGTTGCTGGTTGCATTGGATCCAATTCTTAAGACGACGCGCATCACAGTACGTGAGACTCTCAACGATTATGGGATCAGCCGCGATGCGTCCGCATCAAGCCTACGGGACGGCTGGTTCAGCCGCATCAGGTTTTTTGACAACACTTTGAAATTGTCCCTGCGCAACACCTTCCGCCGCCGTGGACGATTGATCCTCACGTTGAGTCTGCTCTCCGCCGCTGGCGCCATGTTCATGACGGGTATCAACGTGCGCGCTGGCTGGGTTGCCTATCTCGATCAATCCGCCGCAGACCGTCACTACGACTTGGAGATTCGTTTCAACGCGCCCGTGCCTGCGGAACAAATCAACTCGCTGCTTGCGAATATCCCTGGCGTGGAAAAAAGCGAATCGTGGAGTCTGACTCCCGCCGCATTGAATCGTCCCAGCGGCTTGAACATCGTGCGGACGTATCCCGATGGCGGTCATGGCAGTTTCACACTTCGTTCCATCCCGTTGGGGAGTGAGTTCATCGAGACCCCACTGCTGGATGGTCGCTGGCTTGAAGCGGATGACACGAATGCCGTTGTGCTCAATCAAAACGCGGCGGCGCTATTCCCTGATGTAAAGATGGGTGACGAAATCCAATTGCTGATCGAAGGGCAGACTGAAACATTTACCGTCGTGGGCGTCATCAAGCAGATCCTTTCCCCATCAGCGGCGTACGTCCTGCCGGAGACCTTTGCGGACGTAACAGGTCAACCTGCCGAAATAACGAATGCAGTCCGTGTTGTGATGCGTGAGCATGATAAAGAGTCGGTCACATCCATCACGCGAGATGTCGAGCGTGCATTTGCGGCTGGGAATGTCAGCGTCAAGGTCACGGTTTCCGAGGCGTTGCTGGGTGAAGCCATTAGTGGTCACGTATACATCTTCATCTTTGCGCTAATGTTGATTTCCACTGTGATGGCGGTCGTTGGCGTGTTGGGGCTGACCTCCAGCATGGGCACAAGTGTTATCGAACGCACTCGCGAGTTCGGCGTCATGCGCGCCATTGGAGCGAAGTCAAAGACTATTTTGCGAAACATCATCAGCGAAGGAGTCTTCATCGGTTTGATGAGTTGGGGCATTGCCCTGCCTTTGTCCATTCCACTGTCTTATGGAATTGGCTACCTGCTGGGAATGATGTCCTTCCGCTCGCCGTTGACGCTAGTCATCTCGCCTGCGGGTCTCGTCATCTGGTTCCTGTTGTTGGTCGTCGGTTCGATTGCGGCAAGCGCCTATCCCGCCCAGCAGGCATCACGTCTCACAGTGCGAGAGACGCTGGCGTACGTATAGTTGTAATGATGTCATTCTGAGCGAAGCGACACTTGCGCTGCACGCCAGTGCAGTGAGAATCTCTACGATTGTCTCAGAGACCCTTCGCTAGCGCTCAGGGTGACAACCCAAAATTAAATAAAATCAAAGGAGAATAAAAAATGGAACAAAAAGTTAATAACAAAAAGAAGATCGTGAAAGTGGTGATTTGGGCTATCGTCATCCTTGCTTTGATGGGAACCATGCATATCCTGGTCAATTACTTTGACATATTCGAGTTCCTCAGAAAACTGCATGGAGGGTAAATAGAACAAAGTAGGAGCGTCACAGCTTGCCACGTGACGCTCCTACTTATAAAGAATCTACAGATCGCCAGCTTATTCATCCCAGAAAGATCAAACCATATGCGCCTGCACCAAGGATGATGGCGGCAATCGTCCATTTGGCTTTGGATTGAAACAGCACCAACTGTCACCTTTAGTCCAACGGCGTATGGATGCATTACGCCTCAAAGCGCACGGCATGTTGCATAAGGAAATCGCAGAAGTGATCGGGATTGCCGAAAACACGTTGCGCGATTACTTTGAACTTTACCAGCAAGGCGGCATTG
>JACRBH010000253.1 GCA_016234535.1 Chloroflexota bacterium | reverse complement strand
CTTGTCGTCTGGGATTGTACTGTAACAGTTTGGGTTGCAGACGCAGAAGGCTGACAGCCCGCCAGGAAAATCAAAGTGATAATAGAGAGTGGAATCAGTATTTTCATTTTATTCCTTCCAAATATCAGTTGAATAATAAAAAATGTATTTCTAAATGTGGCTGCCACCTGTTTGTGATTCGCACAACCTTTTCCACTCGTCAATGGATAGGGTCTCTGCCCTGCGCATGTAATCTATGCCTGTGGACGTAAGTAAAGCTTCGGCTTCTTGAGGTTTTATGTGCAAGCCTGAAGATAACGAGTTGCGCAAGGTTTTTCTCTTTTGGCCAAAGCCTGCCTTGGTGAGTTTGAAAAAAGTTTTCAGCAGGCCGCGGGGAACGAGCGGCTCATTGTAAATATCAATCCGCAGGATGGCAGAGTCTACTTTGGGGGCGGGGTGAAATGATGCGGCGGGGATGATGGCGGCGATGCTGGGTTTTCCGTAGACTTGCACGCTCAACGCGAGCAGACTTAAGTCGCCTGCTTTGGAGCATATGCGTTCAGCGACTTCCTTTTGAATGGTCAATACCACGCGGCGCGGCTTGGGGTCGCTTTCGAGCAAATGGCGGATGACTGCCGAAGTGATGTAATACGGGATGTTCGCGACGACAAGATAATCCTGTTCCTTGACGATCTCGGAGACTGATAATTTTAGAATGTCACCGTGTACCACGCGCACATTCTGATAAGGCGTGAGAACCGCCCGTAGTGGGGCAAGCATGTCCGGGTCCAGTTCGACCGCTGTCACCTCTTTGGCAGAGAATGCCAGGTAACGGGTCAAGCTGCCGAGGCCGGGACCAATTTCAAGGACGCAGTCATTCTCCTTAATTTCGGCGGCGAGAGCGATCCTTTCAAGAGCGGACGAGTCTTGCAGGAAATTCTGTCCGAGACTTTTTTCGGCGCGCAGGTGAAATCGTTTGAGGACGGCGGAGGCATCGAGCGGGGGAATGGATGAATAATTTTTCATTGGCAAACGATCTCTGTTTCATTGGCGGCTGACGGCTCGGCGGAAGGCGGTTCGGGCCATGAGCCTGCCTGAAAGCGCGCGACGTAATCGCTCAGGATGTTGAAGTCGACATCCCAGATGGAAACTTTTTTTTCGAAGACTGGGTCGAGGACGCGTGTAAGTTTAAATAATTCCTGAGGGAAACTCGTGAAGAGGATGTTTTGCGGCGGCAGTTTTGTGCCGAGGCAGGCCAGTTGACTGAGTTCCTCCGGGGTGAAATCGGTGAGGATGTTGTCCTGGAATGATTTGATCAGCCCGGGGATTTTTGTCACCACCTTTGGGTTGGTCAGTTTTTTTCGAAGCGCGCATAACACGATGTTTTGATTATCGGCGCGCCCAAAGGTCCCGTTCCTTCGATTGCGGGCAAGCTTGAGCGCTTCATCGCCGTTCAGGTGATTTTCGCCAACAGGGAGATTTGTAATTTGGGAAGATGCTTCATCGGGAATGTGAACGTCGATCCCATCCACTGCATTGACAACATTCACAAAGGTGCGCATGTTGATGGCCACATAATGATCGGTCTGTACGCCGAAATTTTTATTGAGAGTAAGCGAAAGAAGTCCGGGACCCGCGCTGGGATCATCCCAGTAGGCGAAGCCGGGCTGACCGTATAAATAGGCTTGATTTAATTTTTCATGATCCTGTCCATTGAGATTGTCAGCGATATAAGGGATTTCCACCCACAGGTCGCGCGGAAATTCGAGGACTGAAACCTTCGGTGTGACGAAATCCACACGCACCAGACGAATTGCATCTCCCAATCCGTAAGTGTAAGTATCCACGCGCGCATCCGCGCCGATCACAACGATGTTCATGATGGCTGGCCCGCCGCACAGCGGGGCGGGCGTGCTGGTGGGCAAAATTACAACAGGCGCGAGAGTTGAATGATCCACTGTTGATGTGACTGTCGGAAACGTGGGAAGTTGTGACGTTGGCAGCAAAGGCCCAAGCGGCTGAGTGGCAAACGACCTGTAGCTTTGGAACGCGTAAACTCCAGCCCCGATGAGAAGAGTCAGCGCGGTGATTGAGAGGAGGGCGATAATACTTTTTTGTGCTCGGGTCATTTTATCAATGAGACCCTAAAGGTTTTTTCAAATAATTTAATCATTAAATCTGATTACCTTACACTTTGAATTTTGGACGCTGATAAACGCAGATGGACGCAGATTTTTTGAGAATTCTGCCCTAAGAGCCGCCCAGAATCAGCGCTTTCAGCGTTCATCTGCGTCCCGATTTTAAGAGTGTAAGGTAATCAATCATTAAATCATATTTTATACCTTACATGTGTCGTTCCGTCGTAGCGCGACATTTATATCGCTTGGCTTGCAGGCGACATAAATGTCGCGCTACAGATTTACGATTATTTCAGAAAATAAGGGACCTCAGCCGGGGCGGGCGCAAGAAAATACACAGTTACCCAGCCCGTCATGTTCCGAAGCTCGCCTTCGTTGAAACCAAGGTCGATCCACTGTGTGCGAGGAACGCCGAACGCCGATTCAATGATCGGGCCGCCGCCTGTATCACCGATTGTCGCAAGGCCGTAACCGGGGATATACACTTTCATGCCAGCCAGATAACTATAGATCGAATAATCCACCGCCACAATCCCCTGACCCGCCCGCGCCCCGCTTGCAGTTCCATAAGAGCAGCCGCCTGTGCCTGAAGAGCACGGCGAGTAAACTGTCGCATACATTTGCACCGCGATCCAGTAATCATAAGGAATATCACCGCCCGCAGGCACAAGCACGATCTGTTCACCACTCGCCACAATTTTTTCCTGTGGTTCGCGCATCACGGTTTCGCTCTCTGTTACACGGCTCACTTCCCTGCCATTTTCATAACGAATGCGCGTGCGGATCATCGCGAGTCCGTCGATGCCGGACTGGATCAAATCCTCCTGACCCAGCGGAATATCCACAGATTCGATTCTCTTTGTTGTGAATGGGATCGGCTTTAATTCGACGCTGGTTGTCTCGTAGACTCGAGTCACATGGATTTGACCATCGGAAGGCGGCGCTTCATT
>JACRBH010000252.1 GCA_016234535.1 Chloroflexota bacterium | reverse complement strand
CGGGCTGCGATTTCTAATGATCATCCTGAAGATCGCTGTCTTTTACGCGCCGTTGAAAATTTTCGTCCCGCTCAGCGCGTTCATTTTCGTGCTTGGGGTGAGCTATGGTTTGATGCGCATCTTTGTGCTCGATGCGCCTTATGGGCAAACCTCCGCCCTGCTGATGTCCACCGCAGTGTTGACGTTTTTAGTGGGATTGGTATCCGAACAGATCGCCCAACTGCGCTTTGACCGAAGCGAATCCAATTCACCGATCAACGAAGACGAATGAAAGATACGCAGCCGATTCTGATCATCTCCACGGGGCGGACTGGGACGATCTTCTTTTCGCGCCTCTTCGCTGACCTCTATCCTGTTTCTGCTTCCTATCATGAACGCGGCGCTTCGAGACCCATCCAGATCCTCACCAACTTGCATTTCTCACATCTCTTCCCCAAAAGCGGATTGAAACTTGCATGGAAAATGTTAAAGGGAGAAGAAGTGGAAACTTGTGAAAAGCGATTTCACATCGACGCAAACTGCTTCTTATACGGGCTTGCCCCGCTCGCACCAGAGTTATACCCAAATTTGAAGGTCATCCATATTGTGCGTGACCCGCGTGCTTATGTCACTTCTCACCTGAATTTTTCCCGTCAAAAATGGACAAGCTTCATCGCGAATTATTTTGTCCCGTTCTGGCAGCCGAATCCATTTTTGGTGGGTGAAATCCCATGGAGCAAGGCGATTGGTTTTACACGGTTTGAAAAATACTGCTGGATTTGGGACTTCAAGAACCATGTAATGGAGGGTCTGGAAAATTCCACAACGCCTTATCTGCGTGTGCGATTTGAAGATTTATTCAACACCAACAATCCTGAGGCGTTATTCAGCACGATCACAGATTTCATGGGACTGCCGCGCATAACAGGCATACGGAACCGTTTTCGCGAGCCTGCCAATACATCTGCGAAAACAGATTTCCCCGAATGGCAGCAATGGACTTCGCGGCAGGCAGTCCAACTCCAGTCACTTTGTGGAGCGCGCATGGCCAAATATGGTTATGGCGGCGAAACAGATTGGCTGGAAAAAATAAAATAAAGCCGATGAATAATAAACGCAGAGTTTTGATTTACGTCATAAGCGCAGTTTTGTCTGTGCTTTTTCTTGCCTATGTTTTGATTAATTTAGATTGGAATATTTTACGAGATGCATTCTCCGACATCCATTGGGGATGGCTGGGGATGGCTTTTCTCGCATATCTGGTCAATATTTTCCTACGGGCAATGCGGTTCAGGTATCTTATTTATTCACGGCGCGTAAAATGGCTGGAACTCGTTCCCGTCTCGGCATTGCATAATATCCTCATGTATCTGATGCCCGCCAAAACCGGTGACGTGACCTATGTCTTCATTGCCAAAAACAGGCTGGATGTCTCTCTCAGTGAAGGGACAGCCACCCTGCTTGCGGCCCGCTTTTATGATTTTTCGGTTGTTGCGTTCTTTCTGGCAACTCTGCTCCCATTTTCAAAAAATGAAATGCCCGATTGGATATTTCGATCAGCCGTGATATTTTGTTTGGTCATTTTGGCAGGAGCAATTTCGGTTTTGGCTTTTCTTAAGTTTAGTAAAATAGCTGCAAAATCCAGCGTGCAGGAACTCGCTCCTGAAAATTCGCTGCTAAAACTATTTTCGCGCATTCGTACAGCCTGGGACAAATTCATCCTTGGATTGCGGGAGATTCGGGAACATGGAGCGCACAGCAAAGTTGCGCTGCTTACAGCGGGTATCTGGCTGTGTATTTACTCCAATTTTTATTTTGCCGCGCAAAGCATGAGGTTGCCCATCACGTTCTATCACATCGCGATCATTTCCATTGTAATGATCCCGTTGACGCTGTTACCACTGCAAGGTTTTGCAAATATCGGCACACACGAAGTCGGTTGGACCTCGGTACTGGTCGCGTTTAATTATCCGTATGAGACTGCGCTGGCAATTGCAGCAGGTTCGCATTTTGTTTTATTACTATCTGTGCTCCTTGCAGGCGGGTTGGCGTTCTTCGGGGCCCGATTTATTTCAAAAGAGACAATCAATGACAACATTAAAAATATCTGACGTTCAAACAAAATTTCAAATAATAAAAGCCAAAGATCTGCGGATTGAGTTACCGTCAACTCCGGTAAAATATTATCGTCACGGCTGGCAATCGTGGTCGCTTGCGGCGTGGACGGATCTAACCCCGCTGCCTGTGCAAAGGCCCGCGATCTTTCACCCTTTGCATGTCAACCAGGATTTTGTCTTCGATACGAATCCCAACGGCTCATGGCTGGGCGCAGTGGAGTTTGAGGATGGAAATATACTTCTGCTTGGCGCGCTTGCCACAGACGCGCACGTGTTCCTCGTCGAGGATCAATTATCAGGGCAGTATGATGCGGATGATGGAGAGTGGTTCATTGCCTTTGGGCAGGAAAATGTCGTCTTCGCCGAATATGCCGGTCAGTTGAGAAATCATCTGGCGCCTCACAGCAAAATAAAAAAGGATGCTGCGCCGCGCGTGTGGTGCTCATGGTACAGCCTGTACACCACCATCGATGAAATAATATTAGATAAAATTTTTAAAGACCTTGCCGATTTGCCGTTCGATGTTTTACAAATAGATGATGGCTGGCAAATTAATATTGGCGATTGGGAGGTCAACAAAAAGTTCCCATCGGGCATGAATGCGCTGGCAAATAAAATAAAATCAACGGGCCACAGAGCGGGTCTGTGGCTTGCGCCATTGATCGCGACAAGATCATCGCGCCTGTTTCGCGAACATGCGGATTGGTTTCTACGCGATGAGCGCGGACGATTCGTCTCGGCTGGATTTAATTGGAGCGAGCAGTTGTATGCGCTCGACACAACGCATCCTGACGCAATCTCGTGGCTGGTTGCCCTCATGAAGCAGGTCCGCGCCTGGGGCTTTGACTATCTCAAGCTGGACTTTTTATATGCGGGCGCGTTGAGAGGAAAAAGATACAAGGATATGCCGCGCGAAGCCGCGTATCGAGAGTGCCTGCGTTTGATGCGTGAAGCAATGGGCGAAGATGCGTTCTTCCTGACCTGCGGCACGCTCATTCTCCCTGCGATTGGTTTATGTGATGCGATCCGTATTGGCCCCGATGTTTCTCATGATTGGGAAAGTTATCGAAACTCACAATTACTCTACAACCCATCCACTCCGGGGGCAAAGAATTCCATCCGCACTGTGTTACATAGGTTATGGCTGGGCCGCCTGCTGCATATTGACCCCGATATCGCTTATTTTGAATCGAAGGAAAATTCGCTGACTGTGGAACAAAAAACATATTTACGCGACATGGCCTATATTTGCAATTTCAAAGCAACCTCAGACCTGCCGCAATGGATGACGAGGAATGAGCTCGATGAATTACGTTCGTTCCTGAACGCAACACCCAGAGTTAAACAAACGGGCAGATACACTTTCCAAATTGATGACCGCACGGTGGATTTCACATCGGTAGTCTCATTGCCAAACACAAAAACGGGATTGCTCGGCTTATGGGCAGCATTCCTCGGCTGGTTGGGAGACCGCCAATTCGTTCTGCGATTCTTTACGCTGCTGGATAATAGGGCGTTGAAGAAGCGAAGGGCAAGTTTGTAAAACGGAGACGCCTGCTTTGCAAAATATCATCAATTGAAAAGATAACAGGGCTGTCCGACTTTTTTGACAGTCCCGTCATCGTAAAACAGATTTCTACTTCAACCCAAAGGAAGCATTCACCTCTGCGCGGATGGAAATCTGTCCCGTGCTGAGAGGGCCGTCACTTTGAGCAGGCGATTCTCCACCAGCAGGCGACGCATTCTGAACAACATTTTGAGTCATCAAATTTGAGTTCGAGTTGTATCCATACCACCACCAGCCGCCATAATTGAAATTGGAAGAGGTATTTTCATTGATGGTCAGGATGCATTCAACGCCAGAGCCTGCCGCGCTGGAAAGCGCCTCCGCCTTTTCCATTGCCGCCTTCATCGCCAAATCACGCGCCTGGTCGCGGTATTTCCGCAATTCGCTCGTGTAAAACTGAACATCCACAACCTGATTGGCGCCCGCCTGAAATGCAGCAACCATCGCATCGTTCGCCTTGTTCACATTGCGCATCGTGACCTCAACGATGTTATAAATCCGATAGCCGTTGATGTGAAGCGAACCATAATCCTCATACAGCGGTTCGATGACATACCAATCAGTAGCGATATCTTTTGAATCGATGCCGAGCGATTTCAACGCTTTGGTGACTTTATTGATCGCGGCGGCGTTCTTTGCCTGCGCCTCTTTTGCGGACCTGCCATTTGATTGCACTCCCAATTTGATCAGCGCCCGATCAGGAGTGACATTAACCACTGCCGTCCCACTGACTTGAATGGAACGATTGGGATCACAAGCAGCGGTCTCGGGCTGTTGAGTTGGTTCTGCCGTGGGGGTTGGCGTGGATGCGCGGACATTGGCATCCGGCATCCCAACACTGAAAAGAATGAAGATCAACGTGCAGGCAAGAACAGTGTTGACGATGGTGGAAAATTGTTTCATGGGAATCTCCTTGGATATGAACTTACTCACAGGATATCCCTTTGCCCCGTCAGGATTGTGTCAAAACTCGGTCAGTTGGATGGCAAACTATCAAACGTCTGGGAACGCTTGATGCCGAGGCAGCCAGAATGTGACAGTTGTCCCTTTGCCTTCATCGCTCATTGCAAAAATATTCCCACCATGAGCAGTGACCAGCGCGCGCGCAATGGCGAGGCCAAGACCCGTCCCACCGCTGATGCGGTCTCGGGAGGATTCGACGCGGTAGAAGCGATCAAAGATGAATGGCAGGTGCTTGGCAGGAATACCCGTCCCAGAATCACTGACTGAACATTCAATGCCGTTGTCCTTGGCTTGGATATTTATCGTGACGGTCGAATTCTCTGGAGAATGGCGAATAGCATTTGCCAAAAGATTATCCAGGACTTGAGAGATGCGATCTGGGTCGGCGGAGATCATCAAGGATGATGGCGCACTGTCGACTCTCAATCCCACTTTTTGACGTGAAGCCATCAGGCTCATGGTTTCGCAGCGCATTTTTACCAACTCTGCCAAATCCAGATTTTGGATGTTCAAATTAAGCGAGCCCGCATCTGCGCGGGTCAAGACAAGCAATTCATTGACCATGCGAATCAACCGATCCGTTTCGCGCATCATGGAAGCCAGCAGCGAACTGCGGCCTTCAAGATCATCCAGAGCGCCGTCTTCGAGGGTTTCGATGGTGCCTTTGATGACGGTGAGCGGAGTCCGCAATTCGTGAGTGACATCAGCAATGAAGGCTTTTTTCACTTCGTCTGATTGGCGCAGATTCCCCACCATTTCGTTGAAAGTCTCGCTAACACTATGAAATTCTGAAATGTCAGTATTGGTTGAAACGCTTTGTTTGAGGTCACCTTTTGAAACGGCGGTTGCCGCATTTGCCAATTCTTCAAGCGGATTCGCTATCTTTCGTGCAAGCAACCTGCCTGCAATCCCTGCAAGCAAAACCGCAATCACAACTGCGCCGAGTAATTGCAAAATGATATTTGTTGGCAGCCCACCTGACGGCAATGGAGTGGCGATATAAACAATGCCAGTGATTTGCCCATCCGAATTTTGAACGGGTGCGGCAGCGTATAACACACGTTGGTTATTAATTACTTTTCGCAGCGCAGTGGCAGGAATCCCTTTCAGGGCTAATTCTATTTCGGGGCGTTGAATCAGCTCCGAGGGCGGAATCGAAGCGAACTGTTCCACTTCGGGCAGTTGAATCATTTCATCCGACAAGGGCAATCCCAAGACGACCGCGCCACTGTCTCCGATCAATCGCGTGTGAATGCCGGGCAAAACATTTGCAGTTTGCAAATACGGTTGAGCGGGCTGAGTTGGAAGAGGCGAATCCTGCAAACCCGCCGCGATGAGATTTGCCTGCGCCAAAAGATTTTCGCGTTGCGTATTGATGTAAAGATCGCTGACTGCCAGCCACATCAGCGCGCCTGCAAGCGACATGCCAAGGATCAGCACGATCAGATAATTAAGGGAAAGGCGTGTGCGAATGGATTGCATCTTGGCTAAAACGTCCCGCAGGTTTTGTAGTTTAAACATGTTGTATGATCAAACCTGCGGGACGGTGTTGACTCTATAGCCGAGACCGCGCACGGATTCGATGCAATCGGCTTCGGCAGAAACCGCGCGGAGTTTTGCACGCAGACGTTTGACCGCACTATCCACCGCGCGCGTATCGCCAACGTATTCATAGCCCCAGGCTTGTTCCAACAATCGCTCACGCGTCAGGACGCGCCCAGGGTTGATCAGCAGACGATGAAGCAGATCAAACTCGAGGCGGGTTAATTCAATGGAGACATAGCCAATGCTTAGGGATCGACGCTCAATATCCATCAAGATATTTCCCGGTCCGCGCAGCAGCGTGGATGATTCCGCCTCGTCATCTTTTTGTACGTGTGGCGCACGGCGCAAAACGGCTTTAATACGCGCCATCAACTCACGGACGCTGAACGGCTTGGTAACATAATCATCCGCGCCAATCTCAAGCCCGAGTACACGGTCAATTTCCTCGCCGCGGGCCGTGATCATAATGACAGGCACAGCGCTGGTCTTGCGAAGTTCACGGCAGACATCAAGGCCATCCACTTCAGGAATCATCAAATCCAATAGAATGAGATCGGGATTGTATTCACGAGCAAGGCGCAATGCCTCGCGTCCATCCGCAGCGGTCAGCACATCATACAGCGCCTTACGCAGATTGTAGGCAATCAAATCTGTGACAGACGACTCATCGTCCACAACAAGAATGCGGTGTGACATATTCTGGAGCATATCATAATTTTGTGGCAGGATTGTGTCAGGCTATATGGCCTTTAGGTTTTTTTACCTGCTAACCTATGCAAAGTTGACGCGCCCTGTTTGGTACTGCGAGATTTATGTCGCTTGTACAGCGAGATAAATCTCGCAGCAATGCTTATCATCAGTGAGTAACTTATTCATTACACACTTGTAACATTCCTCATCTTGACTTTCCACTCCGCCGGTCGTAAAATCGAATTAATCTGATTAATCGGATAACTACTATGATTTTACGTGAACGCAACTCCCCTGAAATATCTGAGTTCTTGCGCTATCTTGCTTCTCATGAAGAAACTCAAGGCAGCCTGCCCTCGCTAAACGAGTTGAGCCGCGAGCTTGGCATCAGCGTAGCTGGTTTGCGGGAACAACTCGAAGTGGCGAGAGCGCTTGGTCTTGTAGAAGTCCGCCCACGGACCGGAACGAGGCGTTTGGATTATTCGTTCGCGCCCGCCGTCAAGCAAAGCCTCATGTATGCCTTGGCGCTCAAACAAAGTCATTTCGAAAAGTATTCCGAATTAAGAAACCATATCGAAGCCGCATATTGGGATGAAGCGGTCATCCTGCTCACGGAAGATGACAAGCACGAACTGGAAAAGATCATCACGCGGGCACTCGATAAACTGCGCGGCAATCCCGTGCAGGTTCCCCACGAGGAACATCGCAAACTGCATTTACTGATTTACAGCCGCCTTAACAATCCGTTTGTTACCGGGCTGCTCGAAGCATACTGGGTGGCCTACGAAGCTGTGGGGTTGAACATGTACGCAGGCGGCATGGATTATCTCGAGGAAGTCTGGGGATATCACCAGACAATGGTTGAAAGCATTTGCAATGGAAATTACGCGGCGGGACGCAATGCACTGGTCACACACATAGACCTGCTTGCCAACCGTCCGCTATAACTTTAAGGAGTCATATGAATAAGATCATCAACGATTTTTCCATAACAGTCGGTACAGTGAATGGTTCAGGCAGTTCCACCGCCAACAACACCATCCTGCGCGCCATCTTCAAGATGGGCATCCCCGTTTCGGGTAAGAATCTCTTCCCGTCCAACATTCAGGGATTACCGACCTGGTACACCATCCGCGCCAATAAGGACGGATTCATCGCCCATAACGAACAGCGCGACATCGTCATTGCGATGAACCCGAATTCGTTCGCCCGTGACCTGGCGTCTGTTACGCCGGGCGGAGCATTTTACTACGCTGACGATATCAAGCAGCCCATCACCCGCGCCGACGTGGCAATTTATCCCATGCCTGTCAAGACCATTGTACGCAATGATCCCAATGTGCCGTCAGATTACCGCGATCATGTCAGCAACATGGTTTATGTCGGCATCCTGGCGCAGATGATCGGCATTGACATCGAAAAGATGTACGCCGCGCTGGACTTCCATTTCAAGAAAAAGCAAAAGCCGATTGACATGAATTTCAACATCATCAAAGCTGGAGCTGAATGGGCAAAAACCAATCTTGAAAAGAAAGATTCCTTTTATCTCGAGCCCATGAATAAAACCGATGGCTTGATCATGGCAGACGGCAACATGGCCGGTGCGCTCGGAGCAATTTACGGCGGCGTGCAATTCGTGGGCTGGTATCCGATCACACCCGCCACCTCGCTGGCTGAATCCTTGAACGATTATCTGCCCCAGCTTCGCAAGCGCGAAGACGGCAAACACACCTATGCCGTTGTACAGGCTGAAGATGAACTCGCCGCGCTGGGAATGTCCATCGGCGCTGGCTGGTCTGGCCTGCGCGCGATGACCTCCACCTCCGGCCCCGGCCTTTCCCTGATGACCGAGTTTGCAGGCCTCGCCTATTATGCGGAAGTTCCCGTTGTGATCTGGGATGTGCAGCGGATTGGCCCAAGCACCGGCCTGCCCACACGCACCTCGCAAGGCGACCTGACTTTCACATACTTCATCGGTCATGGTGATTCACAATCCGTCATTTTGCTGCCCGGCGATGTCTATGAATGTTTCGAATTCGGCTGGAAATCCTTTGACATTGCCGAGCGGATTCAAACTCCCGTATTCGTATTGAGCGATCTGGATATGGGCATGAATCAGTGGATCAGCAAACCATTCAAATATCCCGATACCCCTATGGATCGCGGCAAAATATTATTGGAAAGTGACCTTGAAGAACTCAAAGGAAACTGGGGACGCTACGCCGATACAGACGGTGACGGAATTGGGTTCCGAACCTTCCCCGGCAACAAGCATCCCATGAGTTCATACTTCACACGCGGCACAGGCCACGACGATCATGCCAAATATAGCGAAGAAGCTGACGTATATTTGAATAACATGGATCGCTTAAAACGAAAACACGTGACCGCCAAGGAATATGTCCCTGCGCCGGTGCTCCATGCAATGAAGGGCGCAACGGTTGGCATCCTAGCTTATGGCTCCACAGAGGCAGCCATTCTTGAAGCGCAGCACCAACTCGACAAGGAATATGGCATCAAAACAGATTTCCTGCGTATTCGCGCCCTGCCCTGCACCAGGGAAGTGGATGCATTCCTTGCGAAGTACGATCAAATCTTCATCGTTGAAATGAACCGTGACGGTCAAATGGCACAGATCCTTATGACCGAATATCCACAGTATGCGCCGAACTTTAAAGTAGTTGCGTATGGCGATGGTATGCCTGCTTCTGCAAAATGGGTTCGTGAAGGAATCCTTGCGAAATATGAAAGCAGGAAGGCAGTTGGCGGAAAACAGAAAGCGGCGGGCAACATGAAGAAGGCGGCCAAGAAAGTAGTCGCCAAGAAAGCCGCGCCTGCCAAGAAGGCGTCCGCGAAGAAAGTGACGAAGAAAGCCGTAGCAGGCAAAACGGTCAAGAAAGCGAAGCGGAAGTAGAAAGTAAAAAGGAGTAATTAAAAATGACTGAAACTCTCCCCGTGGCTGGCGCAACTGCAAATATCAATCTGGCCGGCCTTTCAAAAAATGATTATCGCGGCGCGCCCAGCACCTTGTGTCAGGGCTGCGGACATAACTCGATCTCGAATCAGATCGTAACCGCTTTGTACGAGATGAACATCGTGCCGGAAAATGTCGTGAAATTCAGCGGCATTGGTTGTTCCTCGAAATCACCGACATATTTTCTCAATCGCGCGTTCGGGTTCAACAGCCTGCACGGACGCATGCCTTCAATCGCGACTGGCGCTTTATTTGGCGATTACACACTCAAAGGTGTTGGCGTTTCCGGCGACGGCGACTCAGCCAGCATTGGCATGGGACAATTCAAACATGTCATGCGCCGCAATGTGAACATGGTGTACATCGTTGAAAACAACGGCGTGTACGGACTCACAAAAGGACAATTTTCCGCGACTGCCGATAAAGGTCTGAAGTTGAAAAAGCAAGGCGAAAATCCATATATGCCCGTTGATATTTGCATGGAAGCGCTTGTATCAAATGCAACCTTTGTGGCGCGTTCCTTCGCGGGCAACCCCAAGCAGGTTAAAGAATTACTCAAAGCAGCGCTTTCACATGACGGCATTGCGCTGCTGGATATCATCAGCCCATGCGTCACCTTCAACAATCAGGTGAACGCATATCACTCCTACACCTGGGGCAAAGACCACGAGGAACCCCTGCATGAAATCTCCTACATTGCGCCGCGCAATGAGATCATGCTCGAAAACGAAATGGCTGAAGGTGAAGTTCGTGAAGTTTCCATGCACGACGGTTCCGTTGTAATCTTGAAGAATCTCGAAAAAGGTTACGACCCTGCCGACCGTTATGCAGCCCTGCGCGTAATGGAAGAGGCGCAGCGCAACAATTGGATGTTGACCGGCCTGCTCTATTTGGATACCTCCAAACCAAACCTGACCTCGATCTACAATCTTGTGGACACGCCGCTCAACCGCCTCACCGAAGCGGACCTGAGGCCTGCTCCCGATTCGATAGACAGAGTCAACGCTTTGATGTTCTAACAGCCACTCCAACCCCCACCCTGCCCTCCCCCAAATCTAAAGCTGATTTGGGGGAGGGTTTTATGATAAGGGAAAACATGACAACTGAAACTACATCGGAAAAATTAGATTTCAAACGCATTCTCCCCGTTCTGGTCATTGTGCTCGTTGACTTGATGGGCTTATCCATCATCATTCCATTGCTGCCGTTATATGCGGCGCGCTTTGGCTCATCTCCGATTGTGATCGGAATCTTGCAGGCCACTTATCCGATGATGCAGTTCTTAGGCGCGCCAATTTTGGGCCGCCTCTCAGACCGCTTCGGACGGAAGCCAATATTGATCGCGAGTCAGATCGGCACGTTCGCTGGCTTCATCCTGCTCGGGTTTGCCAATTCACTCTGGCTCTTATTCCTCTCGCGCATTATAGATGGGTTATCAGGCGCGAACATTTCAACTGCACAGGCTGCAATCACAGACAGCACAAATGAAAAGACGCGCACACAAGGGCTTGGCCTCGTCGGCGCGGCCTTCGGCGTTGGCTTTGTGCTTGGACCGATCATAGCTTTTATAGTCCTCGCCGCAAGCGGGCAAAATTATCAACTGGTTGCATTCACCGCCGCATTCTTCTCGCTGACCTCCATTCTCCTGACCACATTCTGGTTCCGCGAAACACTGACCGAGGGCGTGGACCCTTCCGCTGCTCGCAAGAGACCTTTTTCCTTCGGGGTTATCAAACAGGCCTTGGGCAGACCAGCCATCGGCTTTTTATTGGTCATCATGTTCTTTTATCAGATCGCGTTCGGCGGGTATGAACAACTCTTTTCGCTGTTCACTCTCACCCGTCTGGGTATGGATGCGCGCGACACATCGGGCTTGTTCGTTTTGGCGGGTCTGTTCATCATCGTGGTACAAGGCGGATTGATCGGAAAATGGTCAAAACAAAAAGGCGACCGCTGGCTGGTATTGATGGGCGTCTCCACCCTGGCGATTGGATTGATCGGAACAGGATTGACTCCCGCCATCCCTGTCCCCTGGTATGACAAGGTCAAAGTGCTGGACAGTTTAGCGGGTCAGGGCGCACTGCGAGTTGCGATTCAGACGATTGACATTAATCTACCCGACGCAGCCGCCCGGGGCTGGTTCGGCATTATCTGGTTATTAATTGCAAGTTTCCCGGCCGCGCTGGGCGGAGGAGTATTGCATCCTGCCATTAATAGTTTGATTACCAAATCCTCAGAAAAAAGTGAAGTCGGTGGGATGTTGGGCGTATCCACCTCGGTCTACAGCCTGGCAAATGCAATTGCGCCATTATTTTACGGTACGCTCTTCCAATGGTTTGGGGGACCTGTCCCATTTTTAGTTGGCGGAGTGATCCTTGCGGTGTTGTGGTTCTTCGCGCCGAGGGTCGTGAAAGTATAAATTCAGATGACAGTCACCCGCTGCGCGAAAGTGACTGTCACCTTTATAATTGGGGAAATGAAAAATCTCGAAAAAGAAATTCAACTTGAATATATTCGCGCCAGCGGACCCGGTGGGCAAAACGTAAACAAGGTTGCCACCGCTGTCCAATTGCGCTTTGACGTGACGAACTCCCCCTCCCTTGCAGCGGATATAAAAGCACGTCTCATCAAACTCGCAGGCAAACGCATGACAGATGACGGCGTGTTGATCATCGAAGCCAGCAAATTTCGCACTCAGGAAAAGAATCGCGAAGACGCAATCGAACGGCTGAATGAATTGGTGAAAAAAGCCAGCGAAAAGCCAAAGCTGCGCCACAAAACAAAACCGACCAAGGCCTCGAAAGAGGAAAGATTGAAAGGGAAAAAGAAACGGGGGGAAATTAAAAAGATGCGGGGAGACAGACAGGGTTTCGAATAATATCTCTGCTCAAAATCATGATATTGTCTT
>JACRBH010000248.1 GCA_016234535.1 Chloroflexota bacterium | reverse complement strand
TGTAATTCTGGCGCACATCATCCCAACCCTGCCTTACACCATCTTCACCTTATCCAGCGCCTTCGCCCGCTTTGACGAAAACTACGAATTTCAGGCGCTGGCATTGGGAGCCAGTCCCTGGCACATCTTTTTCAAAGTGACTTTGCGAATGATGACTCCCAGCCTGGTGGTTGCCACCTTGTTTGCGTTTTTGATCTCGTGGAGTCAATATCTTCTCACCCTGCTGATCGGTGGCGGACAAATTATCACCCTGCCTATCCTGCTTTTTTCTGCCGCCTCGGGCGGTAATCCATCTATCATCGCAATGTTGTCGCTGTTATTTGTCGCGCCGCCTGTGATGGTGATTGCCTTCACCACACGATCCTTGAGTCAACATGGCAATGAAATTCGTGAGCAATACTAATGACAACCGTAAACATCATCTCTCTCAATAAAACTTATCCGAATCAACTTGCGCCTGTGCTGAAGGATTTTTCGCTGTCCATCCATGATGGTGAAATGGTCGCGTTCCTGGGTCCGTCTGGTTCGGGAAAATCCACACTGCTGAAACTCATTACGGGTATCGAGCGCCCTGATAGCGGCGATATTCAATTTGATGGCACATCTATTTTAAACATTGACCCGAACAAACGCGGCGCAGTGTTGATGTTCCAGAAGTCGTATCTATTTCCATTTCTTAATGTGGAAGACAATATTGGCTTTGGACTCAAGGTGCAGGGGATGTCGTCCGAATCCATTCGTGCCGAAGTCAAACGCATGTTGAATCTCATCGGTCTGCCAGGGATTGAGAAACGGAAATCTGGGCAACTTTCAGGCGGGGAAGGTCAGCGCGTGGCGTTGGCACGCGCGCTGGTGACCAACCCCAAACTACTTTTGCTCGATGAGCCGTTGAGTAGTCTGGACACCTCCGTGCGGATGAATTTGCAGGAAGCCATCCGCAACATCCAACGCGAGTTGGGCGTGACAACGATTTTCGTCACGCATGATCTCGGCGAAGCAATGGCAATGTCTGACCGCATGGCATTGTTGTTGAACGGTGAGATCGTCGCATTGGATAAACCCGAGAATCTGTTCCACCGTCCGCGCAGTGTGGCGGCGGCAAGGTTCATGGGCGTATCCACTTTCTTGGACGGAAACCAACTCACAGTTAAGAATGAAGCGTGTTCTTCATCCGAAAAATTATTTGCGATTCGCCCAGAACACATCCGCGTGCAGAAGGAAGGCTGTGAAAATTCAATGCAGGGTTTTGTCAGCGACTGCGTTTTTCGCGGCGAGTACATCGAATATCAAGTGGATGTGAATGATGCGACAGTTCGCGCAAGAATGCCCATGCCCGCGCCGATGTTCCCGCATGGTGAGCAGGTGTTTGTGAATTTTCCGAAAGAACATTTATTTGAGGTGCAGAATTAAGGAGCAAACATGAGCAAAGAAAATCGTAAAAGCCAGAAACAAATTCGACATGAAAAAATTCGCGCGCAGAAAAACAAACGTCAGTGGATTGGGTACGGCGCGCTGGCTTTGATTTTGTTTGCCACCATTTTTTGGAATTCATCGCGCCCGAAAGCGCAACCATTGGATGAAACGCGTCTCGCTTCCAACCCGACAATTGGTTCTGATTCTGCCAAAGTGGTCATCACTGAATACGGCGATTTTGGTTGTTCCTCCTGCCGCGCCTGGCATAATGCTGGCATCATGGAGCAGATACGTGCGGCGTATGGCGATGATGTTCAATTCGTGTGGAAAGATTTTCCCGTCATCACTGCGCAATCGCCCAAGGCGGCGGAGGCGGGTCAGTGCGCTTTTGACCAGGGTAAGTTTTGGGAATATCACGATTTGCTCTTTGCCAAAGCGCCCGCACTCAGCATAAACAACTTGAAAGATTACGCCGCGCAGGTTGGGTTGGATACGGCAAAGTTCAGTCAATGCCTAGACTCGGGTCAGAACCAAGCCAAGGTGAATCAAAGTTTGGATGAAGCGCAGCGACAATATGCGTTTCCAGGCACGCCATCGTTTTTGGTGAACGGAAAAAAGTTGATTGGTCCGCCAAGTTTCGAGACATT
>JACRBH010000247.1 GCA_016234535.1 Chloroflexota bacterium | reverse complement strand
GATTAGCATATCCCAGACCATGTTGGCTTTGTTGTTGGGGATATAAAGCTCCCAGCCAAGTTCGCCCGCATAGCTGACTCTCTGAGCGTAGACCATCGCCCCATTGATGTTGACCAGTTTCGTTGTTAAGTAAGGATGCGCCGCGTTCGAGACATCGTCACTTGCAACCTTCTCCAACACTGCGCGGGCTTTGGGTCCCCAGAGCGCGAGACAGGCATATTCCTGTGTGATGTCGCGAATGGATACTTCGCCATCTTTTTCATCCACATGCATTTGAATCCACGCGAGATCGTTGGCGATAAAACCCGAACCTGTAATTGCCCAAAAGCGTTCTTCGCCAAGGCGCGTAATGGTCAAATCTGATTCGATGCCGCCGCGCGTGTTTAGAAATTGAGTGTAGACTGCGCTGCCAACCGGTTTGTCGATGTCGCTGTCGGTGAGTCTCTGCAAGAGCGGCAAAGCTCCTTTACCTCTGACTTCGATCTTTCCAAACGAAGTCAAGTCAAACAATGTGACCCGCTCGCGCGTGGCTTTATGTTCTTCACTGATACGGTCAAAGAACGGAGGCTTGCCCCAACCCCATTGACGCTGATCCTCGCCCATGCGGCGTGAAGGTTTGCCGGGCTGGAAATAATTTACACGCTCCCAGCCGAATTTTTCACCGAAGACCGCGCCATGTTCGAGCAAACGATAGTGAACGGGGCTGACACGATGAGGCCGCGCATTTTCATGTTCATCATGCGGGAAGCGCAAACGATAATAATATTTCACGCTTTCTTTTGTGCGCTCCGCCGCGTAGACGTGGTCTGAATAATAATTTCCAAAACGCGTGGCGCGATAGGCGTAGACATCCATCGGCGCTTCACCGTCAATGATCCATTCAGCCAATAACTTACCCATACCGCCCGCGCCGCCATATCCATTCAACGACATGCCCGCCGCCATCCAGAATCCGCGCACGCCGGGCATGGGGCCAAGCATCGGCTGACAGTCCGGCGTATACGCGCCGGGATGACAAACCAGTGTGATGATTCCTGCTTTATCCAAAAATGGCAAACGACGAATCGCACCTTCAAGCAGCATTTCAAATTGATCGAAGTTCGAAGGCACAGTCGAGCTGCCATGTTCCCACGGCACGCCATCGATCCAGCGCGCAAGCGGCGTCGGCTCATAACCGCCGATGACAAGTCCGCCCTGCTCCTGGCGCATGTACACCAAATTATCGGGGTCGCGCAAGCAAGGTGTTTCGTGCGTGAACTCGTGGCCGGGCACAGCCTTCAACGCAATGTGTTGATGATCGACGGGAGTCGTCGGGATATTGATTCCCGCCATTGCGGCGATGCGCGGCGCCCACAGTCCAGCCGCGTTGATGACGATCTCGCATCTTATCTCACCTTTGTCTGTTACTACTCGCTCGATATTTCCCTGCGCTGAGACCTTGATTCCCGTCACACGCGTATTGGTATAAATGGTCACGCCCAAGTCTTTGGCAAACTTCGCCATCGACGTGGTGGTTGTGTACGGGTCAAGCTGCCCATCGCGCGGAAGATAAATGCCGCCGTATAAATCCTTTTTGGAAATCTGCGGCATGACCTTCAACGCTTCGTCCGGTGAGATGACATCCACTTCGAGTCCCAATGCCTTCGCGCGGCTGACGCTTCTTTCCAACTCTTTAAGTTGTTCCTTGCTCGAAGCGACTCTTAAACTGCCAACATGATCGAACAAACCGAGTTCGGAATACAACTCAATACTATACATGCGGAACTTAAGCATGGCTTGTGAAGTGGCAAACTGAGTCACAAGTCCCGCCGCGTGTGACGACTCGCCGCTGGCGATCTCACCTTTTTCCAAAATCACAACATCCTTGCATCCATACTTTGCAAGGTGATACGCAATATTTGCGCCATATATCCCACCGCCGATGATGACTATTTGTGCTTGATCTTTCATTGTTCGCTCCGCGAGTAAATAAGTAAACAGGTACACAGGTACACAAGTGACATAGGTTTCCGAGTCTAATTGTCTGCTTGTTTACGTTTTCGCCTGCCACAACCACCCCTCAAATTCAGCCGAGTTCATTTTCTGCTCTGCCCTGCCCCAACGCTCAATCGCCCATCCCCAACCCACATCAGGCATAATCGTGTTCAATTTCACACGCGCAATTTTGTCTGCGGAAACCGCTCCGAAATAAGCCATGCACACCTTATGTATCTGATCACCATTAAACTGCATTTCCTGGCGGCTATTTCCCAATTCAAAACATGGGTCATTATTCCCGCTGTATTCATAATCAATTGACCATGTCTGTTTGCCATCATCAATATATTTTTCCATGAGTTTGAAGTTGGTGTTTGTCAATCCGCCGGAAAGTAGATGAACGGAAACATCCTTATCTTTCCAATCTTCAATTTTGATTATAACTTCTTCGATAACAAACATGCCCATCTCCAATATTTGCAGGTCACGCTTAAAGCGTGACCTGCGTCATTACGCTGTTTTCCTACTCTGGCGGAATTTCCTTGAAGGCGTAATCCACGTTGATACCTTTGGATTTTTGGGTATTCTTCGCCAGCATATACCAAATGCCCGAGAAGACCAAAACTCCAAACACCACGCTGTATGCCAGTGTACTGGTAAGCCCAAGCTGTGCGTAAAGCATGAACATCATCACCATCACGCCGCCAAGGACGAAACCAATCACGCCGATAATGGTGACAAGCGGGGTGTTGCCAACTTTGTACTTCGCACCCGGGGACGATTCGTACACATCCTTTGCGCGGTAGGGCAATAACGCTCCCGCCAGACATGTGATTACGAATACATAACCGCAGGCAAATGTGACGCCAAGTGTTAATGCAACCCAGTTTGAGTTCAAGTTGTATAGCAAAATGACGGGGATGCTGGCAAGGAAGTAAGCCAAATGGGCATTGACCGGGGTATGCCGTTTCTCGTCCACTTTGCTGATCCATTCAGGAAGCAGGCGATCAAGCGACATGGCGACCATCACGCGCGTCATGCCGATATAGCAGTTATGCACGATTTGATGCGAATTGAGAATATATCCCAGGCCGATAATGATGATAACCAATGGGCTGGCCGAGAGCGCAACCGCGATGATATTGGGCCAGAGCCAGAACCCGGCAATGGTTGATTCGCCAACGCCCGACCAATAGCCTGCGCCCGCCACATACAGGAATTCCGTGCCGACCGCTTTTTCCAAGGCAAATGCGAGAACGGCGAGCAAAATGCCCGTGAAGATCAATGAACCGACAATGATGAACATCTGGCTGTTGAAGGAACGCGCATTTTTGATTTCGCCGTTCTGCTGGGCGCTATAGGTTGCCCATTGCAGGGACGTCCACGCAATTGGAGCAACGAGCACGGTTGCCAGCAAACTGAAGGGCGGATTCAAATCCACGCCGGCGGCGATGGATGCGTCCCGTGCGGTCTGGACAAAGTTCTGTGTGCCGCCAATGGCAAGAGCAAACGCGTCGATCTTTGTTACAGAAGAAGCGGGGTCACCCAGGAAGAGAACAATCAGCATGGTAATGAAAGCAAGCAGAGTGCCACCGATCATAACAGCCTGGAAACGCACATAATTCTTGAAGCCGCTAATGAGGATCATCATGGAAACAAAAGCGTTCAGGATGCTTGTAATAATGATGCCCGTCGAGCCTGTAAACCAAATACCCAGGCCGGTCATTGCTGCACTGCCCATGGTTGCGCCAAGCCCGAGGAACAATGGCGCAAATCCAAGATAGGACAGCAGCCATCCAGACAGCGCCACCCATTGCAAAATCCAGATCACATAGCCAGACATGACCACTGTGAAGGCTGTGCCGCCGCCAAACACACGGCTCTGGAAGACATAGTCGCCGCCGGAACGCGGCAAAGCCGTGGAAAGCCACACATACACAAGCGCGATGGGAATTTCGATCACCATCGCCAGCAGAATTCCCCAGACGAGTCTACCGCCCGGAAGCGCGCCCGGCGCCCAAAGATACGTCCACGGGAAAATCAAGCCCATCGTCAAAATGTTATAGACGAAGGCGGAGAACGGAGACATAACACGTACAAGCCCGGAGGCTTTTCGAGTAAAGACTTCTGGTTTTGCCGTAGCTGTAGCCATTTCTTTTCTCCTTTGGTTTGAACTAGTTCAATCCGTACACAATCTCCTTAAAAATCAAACGCAGAATCTGGACGCGCCACCTCCTTTCCATTACAAACATTATCCACTCGTCATTTGATAGCCTTGCACTTCACCGTCCACAAAAGTGATAAGACAGCCGCGCAAAATACCCTCGGCATATTCACTGCCGGGGTTGATACAAGTTGTCCGCCCCAGCCTTGCAACCGATTGAGATTCATGGATGTGACCATGCAGGCCGAGCATCGGCTTGTATTCTTCAATCGCCTGGCGGACGGCAGCGCTTCCTGCTCCGTACATAACTGGTTGCCCTCCCTGAGTGATTTGCTCGGGTGGGTCTTTTGTCCAGTCCAGCATGGGACAGGTATCCAGTGTGGAATCTTTCGGGGGGTCGTGGAAGTTGAAAATAGCCTTGTTCATGTCGGGAACCAGCGCCGCCATTTTTTCGATCATCGCGCCTAGTTCCTCTTCGGAGACCTCACGCGGAGTATTCCAGGGCGTCGGGGTGCTGATGCCAATCGAGATCATGGTGTGATCGTCATCTACTTGCACCATTTCGTTTTCACAAGCAAAGAAAGACTTTACGCCTTCCTGCTTCATTACATTTAACACATCCCATTCATCATCGTTGCCGCCCGTGACAAAACACTTAATCCCTGTGCCGTTTAATCTCTCTTCCGCAAGGTTGACCCAACTAGCAAGTTTTTGCTTCGCAAGATCGTTGAACAATGCTTCCACAGATTTTGGGTCGGCTTGCAAAACACGAAATTCATCCTCTTCCATGATCTTGTAATAGAAGCCCAGAATATCCAGCTTGCCCGTCAGGGCTTTTAGTTCTTCTTCAGTGGAAAGATGTTCAACACGTCCCTGCACCGTGGCACGGTGATGCCCGTTCGGCTCCTTGATGACGGGAATCATCAACTTGCCTTGAATATCCCCGCCCATCACAATTACATTGACCTCATAAAACTTGCCCGCGTTAATAAACTTGCGGAATGTGCGTTCCGAGCCGTGAATATCGGTGGCAAAGAACAGGCGGGTTGGTTCTTTTTTTGGTTTTTTTGAAAAAAAGGACATCGGTTTCTCCAAATTAGGCAGGAAGGTAAACAAGTACACAGGTATACAAGTGACCTCACTGTTTACATGTCTACGTATTTACGCTCTGCACCATCAAACAGGGATGGGCGGGGAATTAGCAAGCAGGCATGAGACGTTGTGAGTCGCAAGTGATTCCACTGCTGAAGAATCAAGGTGTTCGTCTGAAACGAGCTTGTCTATCTCATCGATGTTGGCAATTTGAAAATTGGAAACTACACCCCACTTGCTGTGATCGGCAACCACGATCACCTGCCCCTTTGTGCGTTCGATCATTTTACGAACAACTTCCGCTTCGGGGTTGGTCGGCACGGTACATCCGTGTTTTTGGGAGATTCCGTCAACGCCGAGGATCGTTTTATTGGCATAGATC
>JACRBH010000029.1 GCA_016234535.1 Chloroflexota bacterium | reverse complement strand
GCCGGCATAGATATGGAAAAGTTGCAGCCCGGCGACATGCGCATGGATAACGGCGTGCTGTATGTGAGGCTTCCCCCCACTGAAATTTTTATCGCCACGCTCGACAATGAAAAATCCTATGTCTATGATCGTGAGACCGGCCTGCTGACCAAGGGCAACATCAACCTTGAAACGCTGGCGCGCCAGGCTGCAGAGGATGAAATCCGCAAAGCCGCGTTGGAAGATGGCATTCTGACTCAAGGCCAGACCAACGCGGAAAACTATTTGCTAAAATTCTTTACCGCGCTGGGGTACAAGACAGTATTGTTCGAACATTAGCCTCAATAATTTAAGAGCATCAAAAGATTTAACCACGGAGAGCATGGGATTACGGAGGAAACTCCTAAAAAATCTCTGTGCTCTCCGTGTTCTCTGTGGTAAAGATAAGTTGTCACAGAAAATTACGGCGTGCAGCTTACGGGGAAATTAACCTGCTCCACCATTTCATTTGGTGTAAGGACGTGCAGTTTTACCCAATAATCATTTGGCGCGCCGATTTGATAATAATCATTAATGACCTGCGTGCCTGCTTCTTCAAAGATCAATGTCCCGTCGTTGGACGATACGCCGGTGCTGGCTTCCCATCTCCACGTCAATAAGGTTGGACCGTTGGCGGTGACCTGCGCTTCGAAGAATACAGTCTGCGGAAACTGACTACAGTTCACCACGATGCGGCTCGGTTCCACTCGCAAGCTGACGTCTGTTACTGTTACGAAGGGCGGCAGTGTCACTGGAAGTTGGTCCACCTGTCCCTGAGCTTCGACCACATCCGCGGATACCCAGCAAAAGCCACCCGGGTTGCCGGGGTCGCGGATATACAACCAGGTGGATGAATCATTTCTGCCCGCCACACGCGCGAATTGGTCACGGTGCAGTTCGTTCAGCAGCACGTAGGCCGTCCCCGGGCCAAACCTGCAATTGATCAATTCACTCTTTACATGCAACGTCACTTCCAAAGGAACTGCCGTGAGAGTCGATGCAGGCCTGGGCGTGGCACTTGGCGCAGTTGTGGGCGTGGATGTAACCGCAGGCGTTGGGGATTTGAAATTACAAGCCGATAACCAGGTTGATAAAATAACAATAAGTAGAATCAGGCGTTTCATTTTTCCTCTCTGCAGAATATCGCATAATTTGGTAAACAGAAAATTTGATTTTCCTTCGCAATTTTCAATGAAAAATTTACTGAATTATGAGACAAGCGATAAAAACAAAAGGCGACCAATTTCGGTCGCCTTTTGCATCTACTTTACTGTAACAGTGAAAGTCACTGTTTGTTGCGGTCCTACGGGGTCATTTGAGGGCGGATAGTACCCAAGAGTGATATGGGTCTCGCCTGCTCCAACAGCTCTGAAAGCCCATATATCCACCCCGCCCGAGCCGGGCATCGCAGGTTCATCGCCTTTGAAATCCTTCGAAATGAACTCAACTATGGTTTTTTCCACTTCACCGATGATCTCCCAGTGATAGCCGGTGGTTGGATTCGAGTCTATGATGATCTTGAACTCGTTGCCGATAGCTGCTTCCAATATTTTTGAGGGGTCGGAAATATCCAGGACAGGGGCGGCAGGTTCTTCAGTTGCAGCGCTGCGAGAGCAGGCCGATAAAAGGATCGCAATGAACAGAAATGTCAGAATTTTTTTCATGTGTGCCTCGCAGTGGATTATAAACCTTTCAAACAAGCATAAGGGAAAAAGGATAAATGGCATATTGTCAAATTGCGGTTCCGCAAATAGAATCTGCAAAATTCCTTAGCGGGAAAATGGTGATGTGAAAAAGTGGTGGCAAATCCATATGTTGTTTTCCCCCATTAGACACAAAGCTGTGGATATATTTATCTTAAACATTTGTTCGATCAAGGAGGATGTCATGAAACGTTTACAATATTTTGCCCTGTTTGTGTTGCTGCTTATCCTTGCGTGCGGCACCATGCCGGGGACCGCCCCAACCGCCACACCGTCACCTGAACCCACATCCACGTTTACGCCAATGCCTACTTCCACACCTACAGCGGTGCCAACTGCCACAATCAACATTGCCGCCACGGTGGAGGCGAAACAGACACAAATCGCAAATGATGTATTGGGTGATCTGGATAAAGTGCTGGGAGATTCGGAAATCCCTTACAAGGAGGGGCATTTAGCATGGCACGAAAATAAAGAGATCACCGTCAGCCTCTCCGGGCCGGATTGGAACGCTGTGGATGTCGAAAAAAAACTAACCGCCAGCGACTTTATATTGAAGTCGGATGTAACCTGGAATGCATCAGGGATTATCGTTTGCGGAGCGATTTTCCGCTCGGAACCGAATCTTGATTTGGGCAAACAATATCAATTCCTGTACCTGCGCCTTTCCGGTTTACCGGCCTGGGCCATTGAAGTGCATGAATTCGGCAGATATAAAAATTCGCCCACCTCGGTACAGTATTCGAGTGCGGTTAATCAGGATAATGGTGCGACCAACCAGTTCATTATTGTGGCTCAGGATGAACAACTCACAGTTTATATCAATGGGGTGCGTCAGGGAAAATACTACGACAATAGCCGCCAGCGTACCGAAGGCTCCATTGGGTTCTTTGGGTTTCAGGATTCCGGGAAAGGTAGCTGTAAGTTTGAAAATAGCTGGGTATGGGAATTAAAATAGAAATAGGTGCTGAAAGAAGAAAGGACGAAGATAATGGTTTCCGTCCTTTCTTCTTTTTTAGTATTTTGCAGTCAAGTCTATTCAAGGCCGATGGCAGGTGAATTACGATATCCACACCATCACCTGTTCCTTGATGACCCATTGACCATCCTTCTTTTCCATCAAATAATAAAATCCATTGCCCATCAGCGGACCTGCCATCTGCCCGACATAAACCATAGCCTGGTCGAGGGAGTTGTTGAATCCCACCCGCGAGAATTGGGTGTATCCAGAATGCGAATACTTTTCGTAAAAAGCATTCCAGCCATTTGTCCGTCTCATGATCGTGGAGAGATCATCTGTGCTCAATAAGATGTAATCCACTCCAAGCTGCATATCGGATGAAAGCTGGCTGGACCGGCGGTTGCGCTCCAAATAATTATCGAGCGTCTCCTTTGAAGCATTTGGTAATCCAGAATTGATGTAATCAATGGTTTGTTGGGGATCGTCTGATGAGATATTGGTGGAAGTGTCCAGCAATATGACGGCAACGCCGGGAGTATCACTGATGAAAAAAGAATAGATTGACTGCTCCTCCTTTTCAATATCCGCGGCGATTGGCGTGGCGTCAGGAGTGAGGAGGGAACAGGCGATGAAATTCAGCGCGAGCAAAACGATAGATGTTTTTTTGAACAGGTTGGTGGACATGATTCAATTCTCCTTTTTAATTTCTATAAGGATAATTTACACATGCAGATTGTTCCGCTTTTTATAGGACATTGGTATGGGATACATGGCAGGTAATAATCACTTTGGGCTGTTTTTTCGTGTCAAATTCGAAGTTCCAGTGTTATCCTGTTCCTGCACTTATGCTATCTCTTCAATGTTCTATATTTCACGCGATGCGGTTGCAAATCTTTCCCGAATTTTTCCATCATCATCGTTTCATAGTCAGACCAGTTGCCAATGTACATCCTGGCAATGGACTCGCCTTCGAAGGCGATGATGTGGGTGCAGATTCTATCGAGGAACCAGCGGTCATGGCTGACGACGACGGCGACGCCTGCGTATTCTTCGAGGGATTCTTCCAACGCGCGGAGCGTATTCACATCCAAGTCATTGGTTGGTTCATCGAGCAGTAGTACGTTCGCACCTTCGGTTAATGTCTTGGCGAGATGCACGCGGTTGCGTTCACCACCAGAGAGCACACCGACTTTCTTTTGCTGGTCTGCGCCTGCGAAGTTGAATGAGGAACAATATCCACGGGCGTTGACTTTACGCTTGCCGAGTTCCAAAAAGTCCGCGCCGCCTGAAATTTCTTCATAGACAGTTTTATCGGGGTCGAGGGTGCGGGTCTGGTCGGCGTATGCCAGCTTCACAGTCTCGCCGATCTTGATCGTGCCGCTATCGGGCTTTTCTGAGCCAGTGATCATTCTCAGCAGCGTGGTCTTGCCTGCGCCATTGGGACCAATAATCCCGACGATACAGCCTGGGAGAATGGAAGCAGAAAACCCGTCGAGAATGAGGCGGTCGTCATAAGACTTGCTGACGTTCTCAAACTCGAAAACAACGTCGCCAAGGCGCGGACCGGGCGGGATATAAATTTCCAAATCCTCGCGGCGCTTTTCGGCTTCTGCGTTGAGCAGTTGTTCATAGGATGTGACACGCGCCTTGCCCTTGGATTGACGCGCCTTGGGCGACATGCGAATCCATTCGAGTTCGCGCGCGAGCGTCTTCTGGCGCTGACTTTCAGCTTTCTCTTCGTTGGCGAGTCTATTTTCTTTTTGTTCAAGCCACGAAGAGTAATTTCCCTTCCACGGAATTCCATAGCCGCGATCCAATTCCAAAATCCAGCCTGCCACATTATCAAGAAAATAACGGTCATGTGTAACCGCGATCACTGTGCCTTTATATTCGCGCAGGTGATGTTCAAGCCACGCCACCGACTCGGCGTCGAGGTGATTGGTGGGCTCATCAAGCAGGAGAATGTCTGGTTCGCTGAGCAGCAATCGGGTCAGCGCGACGCGCCTTCTTTCTCCGCCAGAAAGAATCTTGATCGGCGTATCGCCTGCGGGACAGCGCAAAGCATCCATCGCCACTTCAAGATGCGAATCAAGGTTCCAGGCATCGTGCTTATCGAGTTGATCCTGCAATTTGGCTTGCTCTGCCACAAGCGCATCGAAGTCGGCATCGGGTTCGGCAAATTTAGCATTGACTTCATCGAAGCGCGCAAGCATTTCGACAATGGGAGCCACCGCCTCTTTCACAACCTCGATGACTGTTTTTGTTTCATCGAGTTTTGGCTCCTGTTCGAGAAAACCAACCGTGTAGCCTTTCGCCGCGGAGATTTCGCCGATGTATTCGTTATCAATGCCCGCCATAATGCGCAGCAGCGTGGATTTGCCTGCGCCGTTCAGACCGAGCACGCCAATCTTCGCGCCGTAATAAAACCCAAGCGAAATATCGCGCAGGATCATTTTGTTACTGGATGGGATCAGACGTCCCACTTTGTTCATGGAATAGATTACAAGGGATTCATTTGCCATAGTGGGGTGATTTTATCAGAGAGTGGGGAGTAGGTAATTAGAGATTAGGGTGCGAAAGGAAAAAGAAAGATGACACACACGTTGGTTGAGTAGGACTGGATGCTTTTCCAGTCCTACTCAACCAACGGATATCCACGCTCAACACATTGCTAACTCTTACGTAAAAATCTCCACCAGAGCAGCCCACCGATCGCAATAACGATCACACCTAAAATAAGGCTCAGACTGATTCGGCGCGGGGACTCTGTTTCAGTGACAGGCGGAGTTCCCGTTGACAGCGGAGTCATGGATGGACTGGGAGAGGGTGTAACCGGGCCGGGAGTGAGAGTCGGCGTTTCGAAAGCAGTGGCAGTTGCGGGCGGGGTCACGAGGAGCAGCAATTTTTGTTCCGGGCGGATGACTGAGGCGGCATCCAATCCATTCCAGACCATCAGATTCGAGAGTGAAACGTCATAGAGTCCGGCGATCCAAAAGAGCGTTTCGCCGCTGTGGACTGTATGGTAGTACTTGCCGTCCGCTTCAGGGGTGAGCTTCTGGATGGCGCTTAGCGTTGGGCTGGGGGTAATATTACCTGGTGAGATCAGGAGCTTCTGCCCAATTTGCAGGGGCCAGTCAGCCTGAAGTCCGTTCAATGCCAATATCCGATCCACTGAGACCTGATAGGCTTCAGAAATTGTGAACAATACCTGATAAGCCTGCACTTCATGGATGATCCTGCCATCCGCATCCGGGGCGGCGGGCACGATCATGCCAACGGGAGTTGGCGTGGCATAACCTGCCGTGTCTTTTCCAGGAATGAATAGGCGCTGACCGGCTTTCAGCGGAGTATCGCGGGATAGATTATTCCAGACCTCCAGGTCGTGGATGGTGATCTGGTAGGCAATCGCGATCGACCAGAAGGATTGACCTGCCTGAACTTCATGAAAGACCTTGCCTTCAGCATCGGGTGTGGCGATCTTTACCGGCATGATCAACTGGGATACCGGGTTTGGAATGCCGCCTGACTGCGGAGTTCCGCCTGTGGAGGATGAACTCCCGCACTCCCGCCCAGAGACGTAAGCAGCTTGCAGAACGTAATAGATCTGTCCGTTCGATGCTTGGGCCACCCCCGCTCCCACATGACAATAGGCCGCATTGACCGCCGGACGCATGTGGTCGGGGTCAGCCCAGACCGACATGATCTCGTCGATGCCCATGCCTCCGCTGCTCACGGCAAAGTTTTCAGTGGCCCACACGGTTCCGCCGTTGCCATATCCGGCGGCAGCGATGCGGCCGCGGACATCGCCAATATGCCAGGACATGTTATTGGCAGCCATGGTCGCCGCCGTGGATTGGGCAACGGCATTGACTATGGGGTCTTCGATCAGAGCCGGGAATCCATAGGCGACGCGCAGCGTGTTCATCGCAAGGATCAACTCATAAGCGCTGACCTGCTGCGCCGGGGCAGGGTCGATTTCGTCTGCTCTCACAACTCTTGGAAGAAGGAATGCCCCCATTCCAAACAGGACGAGAATGCACAAGCCAAGAAAACGTTGGAAACTCATCCGATAATTATAATTCCATAAGTTACCCCGAAAATAAATGCCAGTCACATATGAACCTGCGTCCCACTTTATTCACGGAGCAGATGATGAGGGATTCATTTGCCATTATGGGGCGGTTGTATCAGAGCGTGGGAGATAGGTAATTGGTAATTAGGGATTTGGGTGAGAGATGACTGTTTTTTTCAGGAAGCCCAAACTCTTGCAAAAGTACTGCATTTTCCACATTGACTTACTTTTATGCTTAGTGTAATATGTCTAAACCAAAAGGAGACTTCTAAAATGGAAACTTACGCAACTATCAAAGGTCAGATTGTAATTCCCGCGACGTTAAGACGGAAATACGGGATTAAGAACGGCACAAAAATCATTGTCACGGATATTGGAGATGCGATTGTTTTGAAACCTGTAACCGAGCAGTATCTCAAAAACCTGCAAGGTTCCCTCAAAGGCAAAGGCGGGTTGAAAGTTCTGGTTGAAGAGCGCCGCAAAGACAAGGAACGGGAGAAATAATCATGGCAGCCAAAGTACTTGACTCATATGCATTGATGGCCTTTTTTGAAGATGAGCCAGGCGCCGACTTTGTACGAGGCTTGATTCAAAAAGCGGTGGATAGTGATACAAATCTCTTGATGAGTGTCGTTAATTTGGGAGAAGTATGGTACTCAATTGCCCGAACCAACTCCCCTGAGATAGCGGATCAATATATTCACGAGATCAAAGGAATGGCAATCGAGATTGTGGATATTGATTGGACATTGACCCGCCAAGCCGCCGTATTCAAGGTCAATGGAAATATTTCGTATGCTGATTGTTTTGCGGCGGCGCTGGCAAAAGTAAAGAAGGCGGAGTTGATTACAGGGGATAAAGAATTCAAACCGTTGGAAGGCGAAATTAAGATTTCATGGTTATAAGTAAAAGCTCTGAGACAGAATCTCGGAGCTTTTCTTTTAGTACCTGCTTTATTCATGGCGTAGCGGATGAGGGATTCTTTTGCCATAGCGGGGTGGTTTTATCAGAGGGTAGGGAATAGCAAGTGGGATTTTGGTAGAAACGAATAATGAATATCGTGTACTAAGGGAGAGCTTCAGCCCGAAACGGCTACCGCCCCCAGAAATTGAAAGAGCCGATGCGCCAACACCGGCTCTTTCAATTTCTGGGGGGAGGAGAAGAGAAATCACTTACGCAGGTAACTTTATCACCAGCCTGCCAAATCCGCTGGACGCAAGCCCTACGTCGCCCAAACGATTACACAACGTTTTTTATGAGGCTTTTTTAAGGAACTCAATCCTAGCGTTTCTCTCGATGGAGTAGAATCCATTCACATAATTTCTGTGGAGATTTCAATGCGAAAAAACATACTGCGCATCCTTATGATGTGTGCGATTTGGACCGCTTCTTTCTCATCCGTGTTTGCTTCTGTGGCCCAGGCACAATCCACACCTGATCCTGATTCGGTCAACATCCCCGGCACGCACCAGGATGAATTGGGCTGTTCCGGCGAATGGCAGCCTGACTGTGCAAATACCCAATTGACCTATGATCTCGAAGATGACGTATGGCAGGGGACGTATGAAATACAGCCAGCCAATGATGCCGATAAAAAAGGTCCGCGCTACAAGGCGGCGCTCAACGGCGGCTGGGGTGAAAACTATGGACTCAATGCCTCAAGCGGCGGAGCGGATATTCCCCTACTCGTCACTGAGCCGACTTTGGTCAAGTTCTATTATGACCACAAAACTCATTGGATCACCGATAGTTTCAACACACCCATCGTGGTCGTGATGGGTGACTTCCAGCAGCAATTGGGATGCGCGAATAACGACGATGCAACCTGTCTGCGTTCGTGGCTCGAAGACCCCGCCGGCAGCGGCGCGATGGGATTCACCACACGCGCGCTCAAAGCTGGGACGTACTCTGCAACCTTCACATTGAACGAAGACCCGAATAATATAATTGGCGACACCCAACAATTCACCGTCAAGAACGACGGCGATGAAATTTATTTTGGATATGACACCGTGAAAAAAGAAACCGTTATCAGCACCGAGGGCGCGCCGAAAGGGAGTCTCTCCAAACTGCGCGCGCATTGGGTGAGCAAAGACACCATTTTGTGGAACGTGGTTGGCTCGCCGAAATATACATACTCTTTATATTACTCGCCTGATGCCGCGCTTGAACTCAGCGCGGATGGAATCAAAAACGGCACGGAGATTCCGCTGACCTATGTCAAGAGCGGTGCGCGAGCCGAGATCATTGACAAGTTTCCACACCTCGGGGCGTACACCGCTCTAACAGTCGGCGAAGCAGATTGGGGCGCGGAAAAAGAAGCGCTCAAAGGGCAGGTCGCTGTCCTCGTCCGCGATGCGAATGGCAAAGTCGTGGATGTGAGCGGCGTGCAAATCCCCGGCGTGCTGGATGATCTGTATCGGTACACGGGTCAATTGGGTGTGACGTTTGAATCATCCACGCCGACTTTGCGCGTTTGGGCGCCGACAGCGAAATCTGTTTCATTGAATCTTTTCGACACTGCCGATTCAACTTCTGCGAAGAAACTTCCCATGCAATTGGATTCAGCCGCGGGAGTCTGGAGCATCAACGGCGATGAAAACTGGATCGGCAAATATTATTTATATGAAGTGAACGTCTATGTGCCGTCTACGGGAAAGATCGAAACCAATCTCGTCACTGACCCATACTCGCTCAGTCTTTCGATGAACAGCAAGCGCAGTCAGATCGTGGACTTAAAGGATGCGGAACTCAAGCCAAAAGGATGGGACTTGCTTGCAAAGCCCGCCCTCGCCGCGCCCGAAGATATTGTGATTTATGAATTACATGTCCGCGATTTCAGCATTAGCGACAAAACTGTCCCCGAAGAATTGCGCGGAACTTATAAAGCCTTCACAGTTGCCGACTCGAACGGCATGACGCATCTCACAGCTTTGGCATTGGCCGGGCTGACTCATATTCATCTACTGCCAGCCTTTGATATCGCCAGTGTCAACGAAGATAAATCCACATGGAAGAATGTGGATGAAGCGAAGCTCAAAACCTATCCGCCAGACTCAGATGAGCAATCCAAAGCGGTCAGCATTATCACCGGCACTGACGGATTCAACTGGGGCTATGACCCGCTTCATTACACAACGCCCGAAGGCAGTTATGCCACTGACCCAAATGGAACAACGCGCATCCTTGAATTTCGCGATATGGTGCAGGCGTTAAATAAAAATGGACTGCGCGTTGTGATGGACGTTGTCTATAACCACACCAACGCCAGCGGACAAACAGCCAACTCTGTGTTGGATAAAGTTGTGCCTGGTTATTATCACCGCCTTAACAATGAAGGCAGTGTTGAGAAATCCACCTGCTGTGAAAACACCGCCACCGAACACGCAATGATGCGCAAGTTGATGATCGACTCAGTGGTCACATGGGCGACCGAATATAAAGTGGATGGTTTCCGCTTTGATCTGATGGGACACCACATGCTGGCAGATATGAAAGCAGTCCGTGCCGTGCTGGATTCACTCACTATCGAAAAAGATGGCGTGGATGGCAGGTCCATTTATATTTATGGCGAAGGCTGGGACTTTGGCGAAGTCGCCAATAACGCGCGCGGTCAAAACGCCACCCAACTCAATATCGCCGGAACAGGCATCGGCGTGTTCAATGACCGCCTGCGCGACGCCGTGCGCGGCGGCAATCCGTTCAACGATCCGCGCGAGCAGGGCTTCACCACCGGTCTCTTCTTCACGGCCAACGATAACGAAAAACGCACGCCCGAAGATCAGCTCAACAAACTCAATTCATACAGCGATTGGATCCGCCTCGGTCTCGCAGGCAATCTCGCTGACTATGAGATCACGCGCGCCAATGGCGATTCTGTGCCCGGCAATTTGGTGCTCTATGGAAAAGTCCCCGCTGGTTACACCGCCGACCCGCAGGAAAATATTGTCTACACTTCGGCGCACGATAACCAAACTCTCTTCGATGCCATTCAACTCAAGGCGCCCGCCGACGCGAGTCTCGCCGACCGCATCCGCATGAATAACCTCGCGCTGAGCATTGTTATGTTTAGTCAAGGCGTTCCGTTCTTCCATGCGGGCGATGATATTCTGCGCTCAAAATCGCTTGACCCCAACTCATATAATTCCGGTGATTGGTACAACAAACTGGATTGGACTTATGCAACAAATAATTGGGGCGTGGGACTTCCGCTCGAAGGCACGGGTCAATGGGAAATTTACAAGCCGCTTCTTTCCGCGCCCAGGCTTGCTCCTGTTCAAGCAGACATTGAATCAGCCTCGGCAGTTTTCCGCGAAACCCTCAGCATCCGCAAGAGTTCGCCGCTCTTCCGCCTGCAAACCGCAGACCAGATCAAGAAGTCCGTTTCATTCCTCAACACTGGCAAAGATCAAATCCCCGGGCTGATCGTCATGCGCTTGAATGACGTGGATGGGTTGGACGCGAATGTTCAAGAGATTGTCGTGCTGTTCAACGCACGCCCGGACGCAGTCACATTCAGCGACGACTCATTTAATGGAAAAGAGTATGCACTGCATTCCATCCAAAAAAATTCGATTGACGCGGTCACAAAGAGCGCGTCCGTTACAGGCAATACCTTCAACATCCCCGCCCGCACCGCGGCTGTATTTGTGATAGCTGAAATGCAATCTACAGCGACTGCCGAACCGTCAGTTGCAAGTTCAAAATCAAGCGTCAGCATGATCGCTATTCTCGGCGCGATCATCGCCCTATCCGGCATCGCATTCTTCCTGAAAAGAAAGCGAAAGGCGTAAATCAGCCCGCACGGGGATAAACGTCGGGGCGAGACAGGCAGGAGATAACGCTGAAGATGTAAATGAGTTTTCGCGTGAGCGGTAAGGTGTGTTAATAAAAAGCGACCCCTGTCCAGCGGCGAGGCAAAAACAGGGGTCTGACTTAAACCGTCGGCAAAGACTGAGTAAGCTGCTTTCATTCTATCTTATATTCAGGGAATGTTGATAAGACATCTTACACTTATTATTACAAGGAGAGTCTTGCTCTCCCCGGCAGAGCAATCCCGTGCCATTCCTTTTGTCCACACAAAAACGCTATCGGTGTGTCTCAAAGCCCGGTGATTACCCACATCTTTTGCGTTCGCCAATTTTCGGGAAGAAAGCAAAACCTCAGCCACGAATTCCACGAATTTTCGCGAATTGGTTTTAAAAATTCGTGTGATTTAGCGAAATTCGCGGCAAAATGCGCTTGAATTAAGGTTCGAATAACGTATACCGACTTATGGGTAATCACCAGTCAAAGCAGCTTGACAAAACAGTAAAATATCGCCCTGAGCGTAGCGACACAAATTGGACTTTGAGAAAGCCGTAGGTAATTCGCGTAACGCTCTGGTGTTTTTCAGGTTTTAATGATAACTTTTGGCATTAATTTTGAAAATTCTGTGGAACAGAATTTTTCTTTTATTTTGAGTTTTCACAGGCGCCCTTTTGAGTGAGTGTGAAAAAAGCAAGTAAAACCAATCGAGGAGAAATCATATGTTCGCCCAAAAAAATAATAGGAAACTTCAGACAAGAAGACTGGCTATATTATGCACATCCATCCTTCTGACGATGGTGGTCTTACAGGCCTGTGGGACTCCAAAAGTCCCTGAGGGCGCCAGGATCATCGAAGATACTCCCACGCGGCTGATTCCCACGAAGACGCCCTATGTCACGCCGACCATTCCCTCGTCCGATTTTCTGACGGCCACCGCATCCGCGCTGCAGGTTCATGAAGGAGCCGTTCGCTTCATGAACTACAACGTTAACCAGGGCGGGTTGGACAAATTGCCTCAAATCACTTCCATTCTGCAGGCATACAACGCGGATGTCCTGGCTATCGAGGAAACCAACGGCTGGCAGTTGGATGATTTCGCAATCGCAAAACAGGTCGCCGGTGATCTTGGGATGGAATACGTGTTTTGCTCATCCGGTTCGGCCACGCTTGATAAAAATGGAAACACCTATGACATGGTTCTGATGTCCAAACTCGAGATCAAAAGTTCTGAAACTTTTGCGGATGTGCAAAACTGTCTCATTCGCGCTGAGGTCGCCACCCCGGACGGCAGCACAGTGCAGGTCTTTGCGACCCAGGTCAACCCAAACTTCGATGATGTCGGCTGCTTGAATGTCGAAAATCTGGTTAAAGCTGCCCAGCCTTTTACGGCGGGTGCGGCCATTTTGCTCGGCGATATGACAATGCCCCCTCCCAATATATTATTGGGTTATCCTGAAAGCCAGATCCTGTGCCCGCCTCTCCTCGAGGCTGCGGGCTGGTCGTTCCTGACAGACGTTGGACAGGTTGACCACGTCTGGGCGACAGAGGCCATGCTGGCAAAGGAATCCTATGTGCTCCCCAGCCCAAACAAGGAGCCGCTTGTAGCGAAGAGCGTTTTGCGAAACACTTCGGATCATAACCCACTGGCTGTTGATTTCTTCTTCCCGTAAAAAAACTTTCCATGATTGAAGATGGTTAATAAAAACAGCCCCTGTCATTTTCGGCAGGGGCTGTTTTTATTAATAACTCACCTTACGCACGTAATCGTGATTCCCTGAGCGAAGCGAAGGGTCTCTAAGACAGTCGTAGAGGTTCTTCGCCGCAAAGCGGCTCAGAACGACATTGCGTAAGGTCACTTAATAACCAAACATGGCTTCATCCGTCCCCGCAACCGGTGACTTGTACGATTTGTGTCTTTGATAAAACAAAAATAGTTTCATACCATTCAGGGTTTGTTTCAACGAGATTAAAACTTTGGGGCATCGCGCCGATATAGATATGCGTTACCTGTTGATCGCAAAGAAGATCATGCGTGCTTTGTGTAGTGAAGTCTGTCAGGTAGGTGAGAGGCAGAGTCGCGCGTTGGGTTAACGGCGCGATCCAGATACCGGCATCTGTGCCGGCGCTTTGCATGGGCGTGCCGAAAGCGTTCAACCTTAAGTCTGCGCTGGCGATGGCAAAATGCGCATCTGCGGGCGCGCGCTTATTTATCCAATCCAGCGCTGCCGCATCATTGCGGTCTGCCAGTTGACAGCAATCTGACGGATAAAAATTGTATGATATCCACGCGTGAAGGATGACGACTGCGGCAAATACAGGCACGGCAAATTTTGGAAGTCTCGATGCGCCCAACCCACCGAGAAACGACAGCGGCAGGAACAATATTATTTCCACCAGCGGCCTGTCCAATAAAGTGATTGAAGATGTGACGGGGATGAATATCCCTGCCAGGGACATAAGGATGGCAAGTGAAGAGAAAATAGTCAGCTTGGGGAATGACTGGAATGTAAGAGCAGACAAAAGCACGACTGGAAGCGTGATCCACATCCAATACGGTTCGAAGATCGGACCGAGGAACTGATTCTGATTCATCGATAGGATCGTCACCCCCAGCATGGTTCCGGCCAACGCGAGGAGCAGGGCGCGTTTATTCCAGACTTGATCCGACAACATCCATGCCGCGCCAAGCATCCCAAAAAGGATCGCGGCGCGCGTGTGGATCAGAACCGATGCGATGATGCTTAATATGGTTAGCCAGCGATTTTTTAGAATCACTGCGCCGAGCGTAAATTGAATTAAAAGCAAACTTAACAGTGCGGGGTATTTCCCCCAGTTGACCGCGTGCGCCGGCATATACCAGCCAAGTGCGGCCAGTGTCACGCCGAAGAATGCCGCCTTGTTTGAAGCGGTGACACGCCGAATGAAAAAATAGACCGGCAATGGAATTGCCGCGAGGATGGCCTGTCCGAATATCAACATCGCCTGCGAAAGGTCGGCATGTGTTATGGTTTTTAATGCCGCAATAATAATGTGATAGCCGAGATGATAATATGACGAGGTGGGCCATTCTGTTCTTAGAAGAAGTTGGATGATGCGATAATGTTCGGCTGAGTCGAAGTAGGGAGGAAGGATGGCGTTGGCAATGAAACCAAGCCGCCAAAAAAACAGTATCAGAAAAATAATAAATGGAAGAAAAACACCGAGCGTGATGTCTTTCCATAGGCTGTGAATAGCAACGCCCGTGCCTATTGTAATGAGTGTTGCCGCAAGGATGAAAATAATATAGGCAGGGAGGGCTGGAAGAAGTATGAGGACTGGAAGGGAAATGAACAGCGCCGGCAGGGGCCATCCGCCCAATGCCAGCGCTGCCAGTTCTGTATCAGTGAAACCTTGTTTCGCTGTTTTTTTTAGGGTCGCGAAGACCAGTAAAGCTCCCCAGCTTATGCAGATGAGGATTTCAAGGATGAGCGCCCAGTTCTGTCTGAAGACGCGCACACCATCTATAAACAGATCATTGTTCACAAGGGTTTGTCAGGGATTGGGATAAGGTGTGGGCGGTATTGATGTGGGTCCAGGTGTGGGTGTGGGTGTGCCAACTTGAGGGTTTGGTGTTACCCGCATGAGCGCTGAGACAAGAAACTTCCCGCGGGCAAGCAGTTTATCTCCGTCAGTGGTGTAAACTTCCATGTCAATGGATTCTCCCAATGGCGCGCGGGTGCCGCTGCAATAAACACTTGTTGGTTCGTCTGTGATCACTTCGCAGGGATAAGTGTTGACATTTCCTCTGTTGGCTGCTTTGACATAGAACAGAGGGTAATCTGCATCCGGCAGTTGGAAGTTGATGACCATGTTATCCATGGGGTCTATTCCAAACGTGACAACACACAGTTCACTTGCATTCACATCACACAGGGTGATGTCAACTATGGCATTTCCCGTCTTGCGCATATTAATAGTCACCAGTGAGATGACCAGCAATAGGAACAACAGGATACCTGCAATAAGAAGAATTCGTTTTCTGTTTATTTTGACCTCGTTAGTTCAATCGTTTTTTAAGGAGATTTGCGTATCTTTTGAGAAACATCGTTCCAAGTAATAGGATAACCAAAACAATAAAGCTGATAAAAAGACTCCCACCAACAGTGAGGGGGGATTGCCTTTCGAGCCTTATTCTATCATTTCATGTTGAGACGGATTTATTAGGTTATTAGGAATTGTCGTAAACTCTCGGAAAGCCTTTCAAATCCCAGTCGCTGCCGGCAAAACCAAGTGCTGGCTGTGGCGTGGCCTGTTTTGAAAAATAGGAAAAATGGATAGGGCATTCCTCGTTTGTTTTCAGTATAATAGGTTTTGGAGGTCAAGATTGAGCGGGGTAAATGGAAAAACAAGGAAGTTAAATTAAAAGTATGGTCATATTTGTGAATTTATAGTGTTTGGATTCGGGCAGTAAGGCAAGTCAAAATTTCTGTTCATCAAATCGTTTCATAAAAAATAGTTATGGAGGATAAAATGTTCGGTAAACGTGTACAGGCCATTCTGGTCACCCTGCTTATTGCAGTCATGATTTTCCCCAACGTGCCAGCTTCAGCACTGGCACCCCTTCCCCAACAGGCAACTATTGCATATCACGATCTGACCGGCATGATCCGTTATATGGGTTCACCCGCTGACAACCGCCCCATTCAAGAGTCTACTGCTCTTCAACAGAAGCAATCCAGTGAAGAAGTGGCGCGCTCCTTCCTGTCTGTATATGGAGAGGGGTTCGGCGTTTCAAATGCATATACCGATCTGAGCGTGATGCGGGAGACCCAATCAGACGTAAACGGGGCAAGCACAGTCCGCTTCCAGCAGACCTATCGCGGCATCCCAATTCTCGCCGGCGAAATGATCGTCCACATGGATGCGCGCAAAAATGTGCTCTCTGCCAGCGGTGAGATGTTGCCCAACATCCAACTGGATGTGACCCCGTCTATTGATGAGGCAACCGCCATCCAAACCGCCCTCGAAATTGCCGCGAAAGAAAACGGTGCCAGCGTGGAAGACCTGCAGGCCAGCGCACCCGAACTCTGGATCTATAACCCGGCTCTGTTGACTCCCTACAAAGGCGCAACCGTTCTCGCCTGGCGGATTGAGGTCACTCCAAAGACGGGACTGGCTCCAGTTCGTCAACTTGTAATGGTTGAGGCCAAACGAGGCGGTATTGCCCTCACCTTCAACCAAATTGATTCCGCGAAAAACCGACTTACCTATAATGCCAACGGCAACAATGTTTTGCCTGGCACGCTCGTTTGTAACGAGTCGAACCCCGCCTGTTCCGGTGGCACGGCTGATGCGATCAACGCCCACTTGTATGCCGGCCAAACCTATGATTTCTACATGAACAACCATGGCCGCGACAGTATCAACGGCGCTGGTATGAATATAGTCTCCTCGGTCAACTTTGATGATGTTCCGGGTGGCGCAACCTATGCAAATGCATTCTGGAATGGCGCGCAGATGGTCTATGGCGCAGGCTACGCAAGCGCTGACGATGTTGTTGCGCATGAACTCACCCACGGCGTAACCGAGAACGAAGCGCGCCTGTTCTATTTCTGGCAATCCGGCGCTATCAATGAATCCTTCTCGGATGTGTGGGGCGAATTCCTTGATCTCACCAATGGCTCCGGCACGGATACGGCTGGCACCCGCTGGCTTATGGGGGAGGACCTTACTATTGGCGCGATCCGCGATATGGAAGACCCGACCACTTATGGCGATCCCGATAAAATGACCAGTGCAAATTATTACACTGGCACATCCGACAATGGCGGTGTCCACTGGAATAGCGGTGTCAACAACAAGGCTGCCTTCCTGATGGCAGATGGTGGTACTTTCAATACCAGGACTGTCACCGCCCTCGGCATTACCAAGACTGCCAAGATCTACTATTATGCCCAGTCCAATCTGTTGGTTTCCGGTTCGGATTATGCCGATCTGTACTATGCCCTGCAGGTTTCTTGCGCTGCACAGGTCGGCACGGCAGGCATTACTTCCGCAGATTGTGTCGAGGTTTTGGATGCCGTTAATGCCGTCGAAATGAATCTTCAACCTGTGGCAGGCTACAATCCTGATGCATCCGTCTGTGATGTGGCGGGAAGATACCCGGTGAACCGTTTCTTTGACAACTTGGAAGCTGGTTCCGGTAATTGGGCAACCACCACGCTTGTAGGCACCAACCGCTGGTCCTTCGATTGGCCGTACACGGCAGATTACGGAATTTTTTCCCACTCCGGATCACATTTCTTATATGCGGATGATTATCCCGCTGCCTCAACAGATAGCTCTCTTCGCATGGTCAACAGTGTTCTGGTTCCTCCAAGTGGAAAAATGATCTTCCACCACGCATACGTTCTCGAAACTGGCTACGATGGCGGCGTGCTCGAATACAGCACAAATGGTGGCAGTACCTGGTCTGATGCCGCTCCTTATATTGACGCCAATACCTACGATGGCATCCTCTCTACTGGTTATAGCAACCCCCTGGGAGGCCGTTCCGCTTTCACTGGTATAAGCAACGGCTATATTTCGACCCGCCTGAACCTTTCTGCCTTGGCCGGACAGAACGTAATGTTCCGCTTCCGCTTGGGATTGGATACAAGCGGTTATGGATTGGGGTGGTGGCTGGATGACGTTCAGATATATGAGTGCGTGCGGTTCAGTGATGTTGCCAGCAATTATTGGGCCTATACCTATATTGATAAACTGGCGGCCAACAATATCACCGGCGGTTGCGCGACCGGCCTTTATTGCCCGACGACTGGTGTTACCCGCGCCCAAATGGCGATCTTCCTGCTGCGCGGTATGCATGGCAGTGCTTATATACCGCCAGCCGCAACCGGCACGGTATTCACCGATGTTTCGGCTGGTTCCTTTGCGGCCGCCTGGATAGAACGGTTGGCTGCGGAAGGAATTACAGGCGGATGCGGGGGTACGAACTATTGTCCAAACCAAGTTGTGACGCGCGCACAGATGGCAATCTTCCTGCTGCGTGCCAAGCATGGAGCTGCCTATGTTCCCCCGCCTGCCACAGGCACTCTCTTCACGGATGTATCGGCCGCTTCCTTTGGTGCCGCATGGATCGAACAGTTGGTCGCGGAAGGAATCACAACTGGCTGCGGCGGTACCAATTACTGCCCCAGTTCCCCGGTCAATCGTGACTCGATGGCGGTCTTCCTTGTACGAACGTTCAACCTGCCGTAAGAGATAACTTCCTGAAGGTAATTTAAAGAGAGCCTTCGCGTACCGCGAAGGCTCTCTCATCAATGATCAATTACCACACTGTGAATATCAGGGAAATGCTCTTGTGATGTACCCCTTATAAATATTTCGATATAAAGGTATCATTTTCCCGTCGGCGCCAGAATCTCAAAGTCGTAGCCGCGACTAATCCCCCAAAGAGCGGTCTAATTAAATTACGACAGGCAGCCTCATTCGATCTTGAGGAAACCATGTCTGCTACCCAAACCCAAAATGATAACAAAACTGTAGCTCTTACACGTTATGCGTGGCTTTCGATCAGCGCTGCGCTGATTACCATTGTTTTAAAAACAATTGCCTATTTATTGACCGGTTCCGTTGGGTTGTTGTCTGATGCAATGGAAGCCACTGTCAACCTGGTCGGTGCGGTAATCGCACTCAGCATGTTGATCATCGCGGCCCTCCCGCCGGATAAAAATCACATGTACGGGCATAGCAAGGCGGAATATTTTGCCAGCAGCGCGGAAGGCGTGCTTATATTGTTCGCAGCGGGCGGAATCATCTGGACTGCCGTCGAAAGACTCATTTCTCCCCAGCCTTTGGAAAAACTCGGAATGGGGCTGGTGGTGTCCACTTTGGCGGCATTGGTTAATCTTTTCGCGGCGCGTATTCTGATCTCCACCGGAAAGAAGCGCAACTCCATCACGCTCGAAGCAGACGGCCATCACCTCATGACCGATGTGTGGACTTCGGTCGGCGTGATCGGTGGCATTGCAATCGTGGCGGTCACGGACTGGTATATTCTCGACCCCATCCTTGCCATTCTGGTGGCTCTTAACATAATTTGGACCGGCATAAAACTATTAAAACGGTCTGTTGCAGGATTCATGGATGAAGCGCTTCCGATTGCCGAACAGCAGCTTGTTGAAAAGGTGGTCGCCAGCTATAAGGAACGCGGAGTACAGTTCCATGCCTTACGCACACGCCAATCTGCGGCGAGACGTTTCGTTTCAGTTCACATGCTGGTGCCGGGAGATTGGACTGTCCACGATGCGCACCATGTCGCCGAGGATTTTGAAGGCGATGTTCGCAGGCAGTTAAAGGATGCAATCGTTCACACCCATCTCGAACCGCTGGACGATGAAATATCCCTTAATGATATTCACGACAAATAATTATTGGCCGATAAAAAGACCAGGGATATTTTCTCTGGTCTTTTTCATTCTGATTGACCGTGCATCAACGCGATTTAATACGGATACAAGACCGCGCGCAGCACCCCCGCCCTGACGACTGGATCAGCTTCCATGATCATTCGCGCCGCTGATTCATCCTCCGCCTCGAAGATACATATTCCAAACTTGCCTCATCGCTATACTACGTGCGTCCCATTAAGATCATTATGTCTTTTTGGGTCAAATGCAACCTAATTTTTTATGGGCATATCAGCGAATGGGTTGCTTCCTGGACAACCATTTGTTCTCCAGTCTTTGTTTGAATAAACACAGCCCAGGCAGACATATAATTTCCATTCATACAGCCAATCACAGAAACCGTGGCTGCGTGTGGGAAAAACTCCGGTGGTTTTTGGCCCGGCAGGATAATTTGCGTATCAACATCATTGATCAACCAGAAATGCAAATAGCGTAAATTTTGAGGCATATTTGCCAGATAAATGCCTCCGCCTGGCCTGTAATAGCGGGGGTAAAGTGCGATACCGGAAATAAATACGGCATTTTTCTGCTGGAGGAATTGTTCGAGTTGATCTGATGTCAGGATATTTTTTTCGACCAGGGCATTTTTGGCTTTACTTTCTAGGTAATCGAATTTCCGGGCAGGAATCAACCGTTCTGCAAGAGGGATCGAAATGCCCATAAAAAACAAGAATAAAAATACCGCCGGGTAAATCGGGTTTGGCTTTGTCGATTGATTGTCATAAATAATCGCTGAAGATTGACGTGCAAACAACAAGCCGATTTTAGACGGCAGATATGAAAGTGCGATGCAATAATATACCAGGATGATCCAATCCACCGGGAGGGCAAACCTCCATCCCGAAGTGCGAGCGAGCGCATTTCCAGCTTGATAAATCATAAAAACCAATAAAGGATACCAGCCTGCGATTTTGTCATCCTTTTGGGCAAGGCTTATTCCAAATGCAAGGATGGCAAGGTTGCCCAGCAAAGCAAGCAGGCTGCCCCCAGTCAATGATCCATTCCAAATATCCCAAAACGGATTTTGGCTTACGAGGCTTTCAGGCGTATTGGTGGAATAAACCGGTGCAATATAAATTGCGCTTGTGGCAAGGCTGTGCATAAAATGATTGGAGATAAAAAACGCCACATTCGCGGGATGCTCAAGCACAAAGGACAATATGTCCCGGGAAAGCCGGCTTGAAAAATCCGCTGTAGTTTCCCCCGATAAAGGCTGTGGATATTCTATGGGGCTTAGTGAATAGTTCCGAGCCATAAGCATTTTCTCGCCGACATCGCCCAGTACAGGCATACCGGTATGATTCCAATTTCGCCAAGCCCAGGGAGTGATTACCAGAACGAGTCCGAGAAGAATAACCGCTGAACTAATGAAAACGTTTTTTTTCTTTTTTTGTGGTATCAAAACATATAAGAGAATTAACGGCACAAGGATCAGGGACTGCGCCCGCACCAGCGCCAGCAGGCCCAGAGACGCGCCAATGATTAACAACAGCCATTTATCCCTCTTCGGTTTTGTGAACAGGATGATACATGCATACACAAAAATTACGATTCCAAAAGTCGCTGGCAGGTCGCTCATGATCAATTTCGCATGAGATGTAACGATTTTTCCTGAAAGATCGATTGCATTTGCTTCGCGTAAAACCACGAGGCCGCCCGCCATGAAACCAGCGAGACGGTTGGAAAATTTAGCAGTCAGTAAATAAATAAAAGAAGGAAGCAATGCAAGGAATAGGATCTGCACAAGGACAGTTCCGTTATAGCCAACCCCGCCGATTGTGTGGAATAAGGCAACCAAGCCAACGTACAAAGGCCTGCGGACCAAGCTTTCTGAAAAACCAACGCCTGAAAGAAGATGATAGGACATTCTGTCAAATATGGCGGCATCGGAATAAGGATAGTATTCATAATTTGGAGCTGAAGTAGCGGGCGAAAAATGGGTGGGGCTTATCTGTTGATTCGACCAGAGAATGACAGCCAATCCCCATAATGCAATGAATATTCCAACATCCAATATAAGCAGCCAGCGGGAATGGTGATCCTTGATTCTTGAACCGATGATATAGATTGGAAAAGAGAGGACAAACCCAATGGACAGAACCAGATTGACCTGCGCAAATGTCAACGGGGTTCCCGCAGGACCCCAATTTAGGCCGACATTATCTACTGTGAAGCCAATTCCTGTGATGACGATAAAAATCGCCATCACAACAAATCCCCCCATAATAGACAGCGCCATCTTCCAAACACTTTCAGGCAAACATTCTTTTTTATCTTTGAATAATGGCAGTAATACAATGACTCCCACTTGCAAGCTCACCAATGATCCAAGCAACATTAGCGGAGCAAGGCGGGCGTAAACTGCTTCGCCGAAAAAAGCGATTAATACTTCCCGGTAAAGAAATGCAACCCATGCTGTCAGGGAAAAGGTAAATAAAATAAAGGCAAAAAATCTGCCTGATTTAAAACCTTTTATTCGTTCAATCAAGCCTGTCACTCTCTCGATTGATTTAAACCTGAAAAAAATAATGACGCTAATGCAGATGACCGCCAAAATCCCAGTCAGGGAAATCAGGCGAAAGGGAGATACATTCAAGAGACCATTTTGAGGGTCTCTGGGAAGGGATACGAGATATGCAAAGGCCGATAAGCCGCCTAAAAATGCCAGCGCTGAAAAAACACGAACGATCTTTTGCATTATCTTTGAATCCCGTCACCGTTGGAAAAGTCGATTTCGAAATCGAAATTTACGCGTTTCGCTTCCATTTTATTCAATCCCATTTCTTGTTCAGGTCGTCTGCGTAAAAGCGAATGGCGCGTTCATAATTTTCAATTATTTCATCGGAGGTTGTGTCTGTAATGAGTTTGAGCAATGAACTTACAGCCTCATGATTTTCACCCAGGTTGTAAAGCGTCATTGCGAGGAATACTTTCATTTCATTTGCATCGGGGAAATGCTCCAACCCCTCCAGCAGGATTTTTTTCGATTCAACATATTGTCCCAACGTGCGGTATGTGCTGCCCAACCCCAGATACGCTCCACGCAGATCGGCCTCCGGTAAATCATTCTCGATGGCCGCATAATAGTATGGGATGGCTTCCCGCTCCCTGCCCAGAAAATCATAGACACAGGCCGTTCTATATTGAACGACCGGGTTTGTGGGAAATTCCGCGGCAAGCTGTACAAGTAGTTGGCGCGCCTCCTCGTGACGGTTTTTTGCGCGCAATTTATCCGCATCTTTAAGTGTAGATATCAAATCCATTGAGCATCTACCAGCCTTTCATCCATGGCTTTATTTCAGTAATCCTGACAACTCCAGGATCTGCTTTGACCAAATTCCCGATTTTTCAGCAATTTTTTTTCTTTCAGCGGAGTCAGGCCAAATTCTATCCCAGCGGATTTGCCATATTGCCAATTGAATTTGTACATCCACCATAACCGAGGCTGTGTTTATCTCTGCTTGCGCAGCGGTCCATTCAATGAACATTTTGCTTTCATCGATCAGACTGGCAACGGCTTCACGGCTGGCTTCATTTGCAGAGAAAGATTTAATTCTACTTAAATTGGCAGCTAATCCGCCAAGTCGAACTGGCAATTCGTCTTTCATGTATCGTTCGCGAATAGTAGTCCAGTCTTTCATACGCCCCCTAATAAGTGAACGGTGATTTCAGTTACTTTTTGACAAATTTCCGGATCAAGGATTTCCATTGACGGATTGTTTTGACGAGGACGAATATTGATCAGGGATTCAAAGGTTACTAATCGAGCGTTTGGATCCCAATCTGCTCCCCAAATAAATTCCTGCTGACTTCCATCTTCCAATAAAACACCTTCACAATCAGCATGCATTGCGCCGCCACCAGCCAAAATTCCACGATCTATATCAACTGCAAGTTTGATATAGGCTTGCAGCGTTTGGAGCATATCTTTGATTTGTTCAGGTGTGGCACTATCACGGATAATATAAATCACTTTAAACTCCTTTTTGCCGATTATAGCAAACTACCCCTGCAACCCTTCCCATTCCGCCAGCTTCTCATCCATTTCTTTTTGGACGCGGTCATAATCCTTGGCCAGCTTGATGACTTCACCCGCATCCCTGGGCGGATTGGCGAGCTTATTGCCAATTTCGCCGAGTTCTGTTTCCAGCGCGGCGATCTTGTTTTCCAGTTCCTGCTTCAAGGCATTCTTTTTTCTTTCCTCTTTCGTGCTCGGTGACTTTGCCTTGCGGGTATCAGTCACAACAGTCACTTCCGCCTGCGCCGCCGCGCGCCGCGCCAATTCCTTTTCTCTTTCCTCTTTCATCTGGGAATAACTGCCCTTGAAGATAACGAGACTTGACTCGTCTGTATCGATCTCCCAGATTTGAGTCGCAACGGCATCCACGAGATAACGGTCATGGGTGACCAGCAGGATCGTGCCTTGATAATCATCCAACACCGCTTCGAGGATTTCCTGTGAGGGAATATCCAAATGGTTGGTGGGTTCATCCAATAAAAGTAAATTTGTATCTTGCAGAGCCAGCTTCGCTAATGCAAGTCGTCCGCGCTCGCCGCCGGAGAGCATGTACACCTTCTTGAAGGCGTCGTCACCGGAGAATAAATATTTTCCAAGATATTCACGCGCCTTTTGCGGAAGCCAATTGGTTGCGTCGATAATTTCATCGATCACGCTTTTCTGCGGATCGAGTCCCTCGTGCGCCTGGGCAAAATACCCAATACGCAGACTCGCTCCCAGAGTCACGTCACCAGCCAACGGCGGGATCTGACCGAGGACCGTCTTCAAAAAAGTGGATTTACCGGCGCCATTCGGTCCGATCAATGCGGCACAGTCGCCGCGCCGCAAGTCGATGTTTGGAGATGAAAAAAGAAACTTGTCAGAAAACCCAACTTTGAGATTCTCGGAGCGGATGACCATATCGCCCGAGCGCGTTTCAGATGAAAGACGCAAATGTAAATTGGGCAGGGTTCGCACCGGAGATTGCATACCGCGCACGCGGCGCTCGGCTTCCTCGACGCCCATGATGGATGTGGTGACGGAAACTTCTGCGGCGGTCTCGCTCCACTTTTGGTTGAGCGCGGCTTCCATGCCGATCTGTTCGATGGCCTGTAAAATGCGCGAGAGGCGTTTGAGTTTACCCTTGGCTTGCAAAACATTTTGCCCCGACACATTGCGCTTGATGTACTCAACCTCCTTCATCAACTTTTCTTTTTCAGATTCGAAAATCTCCTGCCGCCGCGCGGCACGTTCGGCGCGCTGCTTCAAATACGCGCTGTAATTTCCGCGATACGTTTCGGTTGC